>JBBRFR010000127.1:0-9691 GCA_038241485.1 Burkholderiales bacterium | reverse complement strand
AGACACCAAGTTGCCCGGCACGCCCGAGCCGGTGAAGAACGAGCCGCCCAAAAAGGCCGCACCCGTGCCCGAGGCCCGGGTGCCGCAGCCGAACCGGCCACCGGGTGAAATTGAAGGTGCGCGCCGCAAGGCCGCGGGGGTGGGCTTGCTGGCGATGAAAGACACCTTGGCCGAGATGCGCGGCGCCCCTACTGCCGTGCAGTTAGCTCCTGTCAAACAGGGCCCCGGCGTGGGTGCTGGTGTGGGCGTGGGCGTCGGGGCAGGCATCGACCCAGGCACCCCCGACCGTTCGATGATCACTTCCAACGCCTCGGGCGGCAGCGGCGGCATCAACACCGCCACCTACAGCCGCAACACCGGCGGCGGCGGCCTGGCCGGCCGTGCCACCACCTTGGTCGAAGGTGTGGCCGGTGGTGGCGGGGGTGGTGGCGCCGGCGGCGGTGGTGCGGGTGGCACGGGCGCCGGTTCAGGCCAAGGCGGTGGCGGCGGCAAGGGCGGCACGCTGCAACGTGCGGCCGGCGGCAAGGCCTCGCGCTCCATCGAAGAGATCAAGCTCGTCTTTGAGCGCAACAAGGGCTCGATCTACGCCATCTACAACCGTGCACTGCGTGAAGACCCGAGCCTGCAAGGCAAGGTGGTGCTCAAGCTGACCATCGCGCCATCGGGCGATGTGGTCGACGTGCGCATCGAGTCCAGCGAGCTGAAGAGCCCCGAGCTGGAACGCAAGCTGCTGGCGCGCATCAAGCAGTTTGACTTCGGCGCCAAGGCGGTCGAGCAGATCGTGGTCACCTGGCCGGTCGACTTTTTGCCGTCGTAGCGGCCAAGTGCTCAGGGCCGCAATGCGGGTCTCCCGCACCACCGCGCCGCGCGCCCGCGAAGAGGGCTCGCATCAGGCGCGACGGCGCGGGCGCGCGCTCGGCGGCACCGCCCCGTGTTGACCCGGCGATGGCGGCAAGATCAAACCCTCGTGCAAAGCCACGTGTTCAAGCGCCGATTCGAAACCAGCGCGCGAGCCGCCGGCAACTTGCCTCAGGTAGGCGTGCAGCTCGGCATCGGCCGCGCTGCGGTGCTCGCACTCGGCGCTGTAGGCCTCGAAGTGCGACAGCTGCACCAGCAGCTCGGCCACATGGCGCGGGCACTCGCAGGCGATCGTCGATGACAGGCCCGCAAAGTCGGCGAGGGCCGCATCGTCCCAGCGGCGGGGCGGCACGGGCTCGCTCGGTGGCCGGTGCTTGCCTGCCCTGGGTTGCGGCGGCTTGGTCGCCATCGCGAGGCTGTTGAGCCATTGCGCCACCACCGCGTCGGGTTGTGGCTCGCGCAGCAAGGCGGTGCCGGCGTTGGCCAGGGCTTCACACACGGCGTCGGCCGCAAAGCGGTAGAGCACCGCTTTCGGCACTTGCACCCAGGCCGGTGCAGCCGTGTCGATCAACGCCAGCCACCCCTCGTGCAGATGCGGTTCGTGGATAAGCACGGCGTCAACGCTCGAACCCTGCAACGCGGCGGCCGCCTGAGCGGCGTGGTCGAACGGCCCGAGCAGCGCCACGGGCCGCCCAAGCCGGCTCGCCAGCGCGGGCCGCTGCAAGCGCGCGCCCAGCGCCGCGCCGATCACCGCAACCCGCCAAGCTCGGTCGTGCGATGAACGGGCGGCTGCCGAACGCCCGCCCGCCTGCGCCGACGCCAGCGTGCTGGCGTGCGTCGAGGCCACACGCTGCAGCTGCGGCATGTCCAGCGGCGCGAGGCTCCCGATCGCGTGACCGAGGTCGGTGAGCTGCTTGATCAGCGCGAGCCTGCGCACGTCGTCTGCCGAATAAAGGCGCTGACCGCTCGGAGTCAGCTCGGGCTGCGTCACGCTGTATCGGCGCTCCCAAACGCGCAGCGTCGCCACCGGCATGCGCAGCATGCGCGCCACGGCGCCGCTGCGGTGGCGTGGCGGGTGCACCGTGTCCGCGGGTGGTTGGGTGAGGGTCGGCGTTGGTTTGTGCTGTGTCATATAAGGCTCGTGATTGACGCGGGTTTGACGCCGAGTATCAGAGAACCAGCAAGGCGTATGAATCATCTGAACACGGTACGAATCGGAAATAAGTAGTATGGCCACCGTGGTAACCAGTAGAACTCAGCAAGTTGCGGTGATCGGCGCCGGCATCGCCGGGGCCAGCTGCGCGCATGCGCTGACGCAGGCCGGGCACGCTGTGCATGTGTTCGACAAGTCCCGTGGGCCGGGCGGGCGCTTGGCCACCCGCCGCGTGGAATGGGTTGACCGATGTGGGCAAGCTTGCACGACGCAGCTCGACCACGGCGCCTTGGGCTTCACGGCCCGTTCCAAGGCTTTTCAAAGCTTCGTCGACCACGCCCTGCATGCCGGTTGGCTGGCCACGTGGTCGCCTGCGCTGGCCCCCGGGAGCTTGCCGCTCGACGACGGCACGCGGCTCCATGTGCCTGTGCCGGACATGCCAGAACTGTGTCGCCGCCTGTTGGATGGCGCGGCGGGCACGTGGTCTCATCCCGTTGACGGCCTGCACAAGAGCCCGGCCGGCTGGCAGCTGGAGGCCGGTGGCGAGCGCCACGGCACGCTGTTCGACGCCGTCGTGCTGGCGGTGCCGCCTGCGCAGGCGGCGCCCCTGCTCAGCCTTCACCATCGCGACTGGGCGCGCCGCGCGTCTGTCGCCCCGATGCAGCCGTGCTGGACGCTGATGGGCGTGGCCAGCGAGCCTGAGCCGGCTGCGGTGGGCTGGGACTTGTCGCGCCCGCCAACGGGCCCCTTGGCCTGGGTGATGCGCAATGACGCGCGCCCCGGCCGCGTGCGTGTGCCCGGGCAGGCGCATTGGGTCGTACATGCCCGAGCAGGCTGGAGCCGCCGGCACCTCGAACAATCGCCCGAGTGGGTTTTGCAGCAAATGCAGTCCGCGCTGGACGAGTGCCTGGGCCGGCCTGTCGACTGGGCTCACTGCGCAGTGCACCGCTGGCGCTACGCGCTGCCGCAGGCGCAACGGGGTGCACCGGCCGAGCCCTGCTGGTGGGACGCTGCCCAGGGCCTGGGCGTCTGCGCTGACTTTCTCAGCGGCTCGGGTGTCGAAGGCGCGTGGTTGTCGGCGCAGTCGCTGTCCGCGGCGCTGCTGCAGCACGCCCGCGACCCAGCGGCTCACCTGCAGGCCCGGCGACGTTTCGCTTGACCGTTTTTCACATCACCCACCCAAGGAGTTCCACATGCATCTGCCCCTTCCGCGCCGCGTGTTTTTGATGACACTGGCCGCATCTGGCGCCGCGCTGGCCATTCGCGCGCAGGCCCAGGCCCTCGTCGACGAAAAAGACCCGCAGGCCGCCGCGCTCGGCTACGTCGCAGACGCCAAGCGCGTGGACGCCAAGAAGTACCCGAAATTCGCCGCCGGTCAGAACTGCACCAACTGCGCGCTCTACCAAGGCAAGGCCACCGACAAGACCGGTGGCTGCCCGCTGTTCGCCGGCAAGCTGGTGGCAGGCCCCGGCTGGTGCAGCGCCTGGGCGAAGAAGGCGTGAACGCGCTGACCTGGCGCGAGGCTTCACGGTCACGCTCACCATGACCACGATCGCCCTCATCACCGGTGCCAGCGGCGGCATCGGCCGCGCCTTGGCCAGCCAGTTGCACGCTCAAGGCTGCCGCGTCGCCGCGGTGGGGCGCGATGCCGGCCGCCTGGCCGATGTCGAGGCGGCCGTTTGCATCGCCGCCGACACCACCACGCCCGAAGGCGCCGCGCTGGCCATCGCCGCCTGCCAGGAAGCGCTTGGCGCCGCGCCCACGCTGCTGGCGCACTGCGTGGGCAGCACGCTGATCGCGCCGCTGCACCGCACCCGCGCAGACGCCTACCGCGAGCTGATGCGCGTCAACCTCGACAGCGCGGTGTTCATGCTGCAGGCCTGGATTGCGGCGCTGCAGGGCGGGCCCGGCGCCGCCGTGTTCGCGAGTTCGGTGGTGGCGCGCATCGGTGTGGCGAATCATGAAGCCATCGCCGCGGCCAAGGGCGGTGTCGAAGCCCTGGTGCGCGGCGCCGCGGCCACCTATGCGGCACAGGGCCTGCGCATCAACGCCGTGGCCCCGGGCATGACCGAGACGCCGATGACCGCCGGAATGCTCAAGATGCCCGCCATGCGCGAGGGCGCCGCGCGCCAGTACCCGCTGGGCGGCGTGCAGACCGCCGACCAGGTGGCCAACGTGATGGCCTGGCTGCTCGGGGACGGCGCGGCGCGCCTCACGGGCCAGGTGATCGCGGTGGACGGCGGCTTCACGACCGTTCGGCCCCTTGTGAAGTAACGACGGTGCCGCAGCCGAGGGTCGAGCACGGGATGAAGGCGAGCACGGCAGGCCCTTCGCTTTGGGCCCGGCGATTGGGCTTTGCCGGGCTGATTCCGCGGTCATGGTCTCTCTGACCAGCGGCTTGGAGCGACCTCCCGAACCCGCCTCGCCTGACGCGCCGTGCGTCCCGCGCTGGCATTTTTGCCACTGAAGGAAACGCATGAATCCCCTATCGTCATTTGATGACCTGATTAGCGACGTACCTCAGCCAAGCTCCGTTCGCCCTGGCCCTTCGGTATCTCAGGACTGGGCAAGTCGAGGGGCTGCGCAAGGCTTCGATCCGCGAAGCGGACCCTGTCCTGAGCCTGTCGAAGGTTCAGCCCGAAATCCAGAAAACCTACTGAAGGAATCACCATGAACAAGACACTCTCAACCACTCTGTCCATCCTGCTGATGTCTGCGGGTGCCGCCTGGGCCGCGAGCCATCAGGGCGGGGCCCCGGCCAAGGAAATGAGCACGTCAGACAGCACGGCGGCCATGACCGACGGCGAAGTGCGCAAGGTCGACACCGACGCGAAGAAGATCACGCTCAAGCACGCTGCCATCAAGAACCTGGACATGCCCGGCATGACCATGGTCTTTCAGGTCAAAGACCCGGCGATGCTGGCGAAGGTCAAGGCCGGCGACAAGGTTCGGTTCACGGCCGAGAAGATCAATGACGCGTTCACGGTCACGGCCATCGAGGCAGCGAAGTAAACAGCGAAGTAAACAGCGAATTGAGCAGCGAAGTTAAGCCCCCGCGCGCGCCCGGCGCTCGCGCGGATGGGCGCGCGCTCATTGAAGCTGAGCGCTTCATGTGGTTTTTGAAAGAAGGTGCTTGACCCTGCCATGATGGAAAGGTTGAAGATGCTCCCATTCTGCGAAAAGCAGCCTTCGAGACCGCCATGAACACTGCCACCGTCCCTCTCTCATCACCCTCGGCACCCGTATCCCACGGCGCCAGTTGGTCCTTCCCTGTGGAGGGCATGACTTGCGCCTCCTGTGTCTCCCGCGTTGAGCGCTCGCTGCTCGCTGTGCCCGCCGTGGCCTCGGCCAGCGTGAACCTTGCCACCGAGGCCGCCACGGTCGAGCACGACGGCTCGGTCAAGCTCGAGCGCTTGCGCGAAGCAGTCTCCAAAGCCGGCTATACCGTGCCAGAGCGGTCGATAGACCTGCAGATCGATGGCATGACCTGCGCCAGTTGCGTGTCGCGGGTCGAGAAGGCACTTCTGAAGGTACCGGGCGTGACCTCCGCAGAAGTGAACCTGGCCACCGAACGCGCCCTGGTCAAGGCCGCAAGCCGTGATGTCGATGCCGCCCTGTTGGCGGCCGCAGTCGAAAAAGCCGGCTACCAGGTTCGCGTGGAGGTGGCTGCAGCGGCTTGTGCCACGTCGACTGAGGTCTCCGGACACAGCACATGGCCCGACTGGTGGCCGATCGCACTGGCCGCGGTGCTGTCGGCGCCGCTGGTCGTGCCGATGTTCGGCATGCTCTTTGGGCGCGACTGGATGGTCAATGGGTGGCTCCAGCTCGCGCTGGCCACGCCCGTTCAATTTTGGCTCGGAGCGCGTTTCTACCGCGCGGCCTGGAAGGCGGTGAAGGCCGGTGCCGGCAACATGGACCTGCTGGTCGCGCTCGGCACCAGCGCCGGTTACGGCCTGAGTCTGTACCTGCTGCTGGTCAACGGTGCCCATGCCGCCCACAACGGGCACCTGTACTTCGAGGCCTCGGCCGTGGTGATCACGCTGGTGCTGCTGGGCAAGTGGTTGGAAACGCGCGCCAAGCGCCAGACCACCGAGGCCATCCGCGCCCTCAACGCGTTGCGCCCTGACGTGGCCCGCATTCGCCGCGACGGCGTGGACAGCGACGTGCCCATCTCGCAGGTGCGGGTCGGTGACGTGGTCGTGGTGCGCCCGGGCGAACGCATGCCGGTGGATGGCGAGGTGGTCGAAGGCGCCAGCCAGGTTGACGAATCGCTGATCACCGGCGAGAGCCTGCCTGTGGCCAAGCACGTCGGCGACCCGGTCACCGGCGGCGCGGTCAACGCTGAAGGCCTGCTGCTGGTGCGCACCCGCGCCATTGGCACCGAATCGACGCTGTCGCGCATCGTGCGCCTGGTCGAATCTGCCCAGGCCAAGAAGGCTCCGATCCAGCGCCTGGTCGACAAGGTCAGCGCCGTGTTTGTGCCGGTGGTGATCGGCATCGCCTTGCTGACACTGCTGGGCTGGGGCGTGGCCACCGGCAACTGGGAGCAAGCCATCCTCAACGCCGTCGCCGTGATGGTCATCGCCTGCCCGTGTGCGCTGGGCTTGGCCACGCCGACGGCCGTGATGGCAGGCACCGGCGTGGCGGCCCGCCACGGCATCTTGATCAAAGACGCCGAGGCGCTGGAGACCGCCCATGCCGTCAAGGTGGTGGCCTTTGACAAGACCGGCACGCTGACCGAAGGCAAGCCAGAACTGGTGGCCTGCGAACCCGCAGGCGCAAGCCGCATCGCGCTGCTCGCCGATGCCGCCGCCATTCAAGCCAACAGCGAACACCCCTTGGCCAAAGCTCTGATCGCCGCGGCGCAGCGCGAGCAAGTCGAGGTGCCGATGGCGACCGAGGTTCGCGCCGTGGCCGGCCGTGGCATGGTCGCGACGGTGGGCGGGCGGGAGCTGCATCTCGGCAGCACCCGCTACATGGACGAACTGAAGGTTCAGTGGCGCGCGATGGCAGCCCAAGCCGAGACACTGCAGGCCCAGGGGCGCACCGTGTCGTGGCTGGCCGACCTGAGCGGCGAACCTCAACTGCTCGGGCTGTTTGCGTTTGGCGACACGGTGAAGGCGTCGGCCGCCCATGCGGTGCGCCAGCTGAAGTCACAGGGCATCCGCACGGTGATGCTCACCGGTGACAACCGCGGCAGCGCCGACGTGGTGGGCCGCGAACTCGGCCTCGACGAGATCCGCGCCGAGGTGCTGCCCGAAGACAAGGCGGCCATCGTGGCGCAACTCAAGCAGTCACTCGGTGACGGCGGGCGGGTCGCGATGGTGGGTGACGGCATCAACGACGCCCCGGCGCTGGCCGCCGCCGACGTTGGCATTGCCATGTCCACCGGCACCGACGTGGCGATGCACGCAGCAGGCATCACCCTGATGCGCGGCAACCCCGCGCTGGTGGCCGATGCGATCGATATCTCGCGCCGCACCTACCGCAAGATTCGCCAGAACCTGTTCTGGGCGTTTATCTACAACATCGTCGGCATTCCGCTGGCGGCGTTCGGGCTGCTGAACCCGGTGATCGCCGGCGCTGCCATGGCCTTCAGCAGCGTGAGCGTGGTCACCAATGCGCTGATGCTGCGCCGCTGGAAAGGAACGGAAGAACGAACGGAGAAAGGAAGCGAGCCATGAACGACGCGGTCACCCAACCTCTGTTCAACATCGGCGAGGCCGCCAGTCAGTCGGGCGTGTCCGCGAAGATGGTTCGGCACTACGAATCCCTGGGGCTGCTGCCCAAGGTCAAGCGCACAGAGGCCGGCTACCGGCTCTACGGCGAGCCGGAGGTGCACACCTTGCGCTTCATCCGCCGCTCGCGCGACCTGGGCTTCAGCATGGCGGAGATCGCCGAGCTGCTCAAGCTGTGGCAAAACCGCCGCCGCGCCAGTTCGGACGTGAAGCGCATCGCGCTCAGCCACGTGGCCGATCTCGACCGTCGCATGCAGGAGATGGCCACCATGAAGCGCACGCTGGAGCGCCTGGCCGACTGCTGCCACGGCGACCACCGGCCAGACTGCCCGATCCTCAATGAACTGGGGGAATGAGGTGCCCGCCCTGCGCGCTGGTGGGCTCAAGCAGGGGCTGAAGATTTCTCCACCACCGTGAACCTTCGCACGTTGACTGCCCCTAAGAAGGGCTCGCGCCACAGTGCGGGCAGTCGCAGCCACTTCAAGGAGACCTCCATGGCCCACCGTTCAATCGCCACCTCAGCTCGCTTCATCGGTATTCCCTTGGTTCTAGCCGCCACCCTGGGTACCGGCGTTGCCTTCGCGCAAGCCATGGGGCACGGCTCCGAGAGCATGCACAAGTCCATGATGTCGGGCATGGAGGGCATGAAGCAGATGAAGATGAGCGGAGACACCGACAAAGACTTCGCGATGATGATGAAGATCCATCACCAGCAGGCGCTCGACATGGCCAAGGTGGAGGTCGACCACGGCAAATCCCCTGAACTCAAGGCGATGGCGGCGAAGATGATCAAGGATCAGACCAAAGAGATCGAGCAGCTCGATCAATGGATGAAGAAGCAGAAGTAAGCGTTCTGACTGGAACCCCGCTCAGCACCGGTGGCCCCAGGCGGCGTTGAAGCCCACGCACTCACCGCCTGCAGCCCGCGCACAAGCGGAGCCACCGTTGTTCAGGTCGGGCTTGCGCCGACCTTTCGTTTGACGCCGGTCAAGCGCCGCGGACGTCTTTTGCCCGACGCTCGCCAGAACGCTCACGCTGGAGATCGGATGAAGACGCTGCTGAAAAACGTCGACCGCCACGCCCTTCGCGCGAGGCGCAGACCTTCATCGACGCGGCGATCACGCCTGCCGCGCCACCGCCCACAGTGTTGATGCCGGAGGCTTTTCTTGACCACCACCACTCCCTTCGACATGGTCGTGCTGAACAACCTCGACCGTTATCAGCTGGGGCTGGACACGATCCGTCGAACCCCCAGGTTCAGCGCTCAGGTCGAAGAGGCCACGGCGCGCTATTGGACGACCCTGGAGCGCCACAAGCTCGACATCGCCGAGCACGGCGACGACATGCCCCGAGGTGCGCGACTGGCGTTGGTCACCGTGAGCGCCGGACGGTGCGCGCGATGAACATCCTGGCGCTGAACAGCGGTTCTTCTTCGCTCAAGTTTGGCCTGTACCGTGTAGGCACTTCGGGTGTCGAGACGCTGCTGGCCGAGACCATTTCGACCACCGACTCCCAGGGTGCGATGCCTCGTGTCGCCCAGGTTCTTGCACAGTCTGGCCTGCCGGTTCCGGCCGCCATCGGCCACCGCATCGTGCACGGGGGCCCGGCGCTGCGCCAGCATTGCCGCATTGACGGCGCGGTGTTGCAGCAACTTGAAGCGGCGGCGTCGTTCGCACCGCTGCACACGCCGGCAGCGCTGGCGGTCATCCGCTTTGCCCAGGCGCACTTTGCGGGGTTGCCGCAAGTTGCGTGTTTCGACACCAGCTTTCACGCGGACTTGCCCGATGTGGCCCGTGTTCTGCCCATTGCGCGCGAGCTGCAATCGCAGGGCATCCAGCGTTATGGGTTTCACGGGCTCTCTCTGGAGTCGATCGTGCGCCAGCTTGGAGACGATCTACCGATCCGCTTGGTCATCGCCCATCTTGGCAATGGCTCCAGCGTC
>JBBRFR010000126.1:0-9825 GCA_038241485.1 Burkholderiales bacterium | reverse complement strand
CAACTCACCAGACTCACCGAGCAGATCGTCGCGCCGCTCCAGGCCGACCCGCGCATCCGCGTGCAGGTGCTGACGCTGGCACCACTCAAGCCCTTTCCCTTCCCCTGGCCGTTTTTCGCCTTTCTCGACGCCTTCCCCGAGTCGGCCCACTTGGTGCCGCCGCCGCTCGCGCCGCTTTCGCTCACCGGCGCTGAAGATTTCGACCTCATCGTGCTGCCCTACCAGGTGTGGTTTCTCGCGCCCTCGCAACCCATCACCGCCTTCTTGAAGCACCCGGTGGCGAAGCAGGTGCTGCGTGGCAAACCGGTGGTCACAGTGATCGCCTGCCGCAACATGTGGCTGATCGCGCACGAGCAGCTCAAAGGCCTGCTGGCCGACGCCGGCGCGCGCCTCATCGACAACGTGGTGCTCACCGACCCCGGCCCCACACTGGCCACGTTTTTCACCACGCCGCGCTGGGTGCTCACCGGCAACAAAGCGGGCTTTTGGGGCATGCCGGCGGCCGGCCTGAACGAGGTGCAGATCAAGGGCTCACGGCGCTTCGGCCTGGCCCTGCGCGACGCGCTTGCGGCCAATCGTGAAAAAAGCACGCAGCCGCTGCTGGCCGGCCTGGGCGCAGTGCACGTGGAGCCGCGCCTTTACATCAGCGAACGTGCCGGCAGCCGCAGCTTCTTTGTCTGGGGCAAGCTGCTGATGGCGGCGGGCCGGCCGGGTGACTGGCAGCGCAAGCCGCTGCTGCTGTTGTATGTGACCTTCCTCATCGTGATGATCATCACGGTTGTGCCCACCAGTTTGCTGCTGCAAGCCGTGTTGCGGCCATTCATGGCGGGGTGGCTGTCTAAAATAAAGGCTCAATTCGAGCAGCCCTCGGGCTCGTCCACGGAACGCAGCCACACCCATGAGGACTGAAGTTTTTCTCACGCGAACCGGCGCTTTTTTACCGTTCGCGCCGGTCTCCAACGACGACATCGAAAGTGTGCTCGGACAGGTGGGTGGCAAACCCTCGCGCGCGCGCCGCTTGGTGCTGCGCAGCAACGGCATCCAGTCGCGTCACTACGCCATCGACCGCGCCACCGGTGAGCCGGCCATGAGCAACGCGCAAATGACGGCCGCCGCCATCCGTGCGCTGGGCGCCGACATTGGCCACGTCGACTGCCTGGCCACCGGCACCTCGCTGCCCGACCAGCTGATGCCCAGCCACGCGGTGATGGTGCATGGCGAGCTCGGTTGGCCACGACTCGAAGCGGTGTCGTGCGCCGGCATCTGCCTGTCGGGCACGGCCGCACTCAAACACGCCTGGCTGGCCGTGCGTGCCGGTGAGGCACAGCGTGCGGTGGCCACCGGCTCGGAACTCGCTTCGCCGATTTTGTTGGCGCGCAACTTCGACGCCGAGGTCGAGCACAAGCTGCAAGCCCTGGAAGAGCGCCCCGAGATCGCCTTCGAAAAAGACTTTCTGCGCTGGATGCTGTCTGACGGCGCCGGTGCGGTGCTGCTCGAGACCGCGCCCCGCGGCCCGCTGTCGCTGCGCATCGACTGGATCGAACTATCGTCGGCCGCGCACGAACTGCCCGCCTGCATGTACGCCGGTGCCGACAAGAACGACGACCAATCGCTGCGCGGCTGGCTGCGTTTTTCCAACGACGACTGGCAAGCCAAGTCGGTGTTCGCGGTCAAACAAGACGTGCGCCTGCTGAACGAAAACATCGTGCGTGCCGCACTGCGTGAGCCGCTGGCCGATGTCATCGCCAAACGCAATTTGCGCGTGGACGAGATCGACTGGTTCTTACCGCACCTGTCGTCGCAGTTTTTCCGCGAGCCCGTGGTGCAGGCGCTGGCCGAAGTGGGCCTGCCCATCCCGCAAGAGCGCTGGTTCAGCAACCTCGCGCAAAAGGGCAACACCGGCTCGGCTTCGCCGTACATCATCCTCGACGAGCTGTTTCGCTCGGGGCGCATCAAACCCGGGCAAAAGCTCTTGATGTTCATTCCCGAAAGCGGCCGGTTCTCAAGCGGCTTCGTCTACATGGAAGCCGTTTAGATGAAACACCGCCTCATTTCCTCCGTTCGGCCTGAGCCTTCGTCAAGCTCCGGACAGGGTACGCCCTGCGTCGTATCGAAGGCCAGCGCCGGGCTTCGATACCTCAGCCCGAATGGGAGTTATTGATGGACATCAACGCCGTCCCCCAAGAAGGCAACGCCACCCTCGGCGGACACCGCAAGGCCATGTATGCCAAAGACGCCAACGGCCGCATGGTGATCGCCCCCTCGGCCGGTTGGGAAGCCGAAGAAATCGTCACCAGCCACGCAGTGGAGACGCTGCAAGCGCAAGCCACACAAGCGCGTGAGCGGGTTCAGGCCGGCGTGGCCTCGCCACTCGAATTCTGGATGTACGAGCGCCGCATGGACGTGCCCCTGCTCTCACAAACCAGCGGCTTCTGGCAATGGCGCGTAAAGCGCCACCTGCGCCCCGAAGAGTTTGCCAAACTGTCGATCAAGAAGCTGGAGCGTTACGCCGAGGCCCTCGGCATAACGACTGCTGAACTGCAAAACCTCCCATGAGTTTTCAGCACCAACACGCTGCGCACTGCGAGAGCGGCGTCATCTCCAATCTGCTGCGCCACCACGGTGTGCCCATGTCGGAGAGCCTGGCCTTCGGCCTCTCCGCCGGTCTCGCTTTCGCCTACCTGCCCTTCGTCAAAATCAACGGCCTGCCGCTGATCGCCTATCGCTCGCTGCCGCGCGCCATCATCAAGGGGCTGATCGGCCCACTGGCCGCGCGCTTTCGCTTCGAGACCTTCCGCACACCGCTTGCCGGGCAGAAGCGGCTCGACAGCCTGCTGGCCAACGGCCAGATCGTGGGCCTGCAGACCTCGGTCTACTGGCTGCCCTACTTTCCGCCCGACATGCGCTTTCACTTCAATGCTCACAATCTGCTGGTCTACGGCAAAGAAGGCGACGACTACCTGATCAGCGACCCGGTGTTCGAGCACACCGTGCGCTGCGCGAGCGCCGACCTGTCACGCGCCCGCTTCGCCAAGGGCGCACTGGCGCCCAAGGGCTTGCTGTACTACCCACAATCAATCAGCCGCAAGAGCGTCACGCCCGAATCCGTGCGCGCGGCCATTCGCAAAAACTGCAACCGCATGCTGCCGCCGGTGCCCATCGCCGGTGTGCGCGGCATGCGGCTCCTGGCCAGCAAGATCGAGAAGCTGCCGGCGGCTGACCCGCAAAGCGCCGCGTTCATCGGCCACATCGTGCGCATGCAAGAAGAGATCGGCACCGGCGGTGCGGGCTTTCGCTTCATCTACGCCGCCTTCCTGCAAGAAGCGGCGCAGCTGGCACAGCGCCCGGTGCTGGCCGAGTTTTCCGAGCGCCTCACCACCATCGGCGACGGCTGGCGTGCCCTGGCCTTGAAGGCCGCGCGCATGGTCAAGGGCCGCGAGCCGGTTGACCCGCCGGCCATCGCCGCCTGCCTACGCGAGCAGGCCGCACAAGAGGAAGCCTTCTTCCGAGAACTCAAAGTCGCAGCACGCTGATGCTTGAGATCAAGCACCTCGCCTACCGCTACCCGAAGGCGACTGGTGCTGCGCTAAGCGATGTGTCGCTGCAGGCCCGCCGGGGCGGCATCCTCGGCCTGCTGGGCCCCAACGGCGCCGGCAAGACCACGCTGATCTCGCACCTGGCCGGGCTGCTGCCGGTGCAACAAGGTGAGATCCTGATCGACGGTAAGCCGCTCGCCACCGTGCGCGCCAAAACACCCACCCGCATTGCTGTCGCGCCACAGGAGTACGCCTTCTATCCGATGCTCAGCGTGGCAGAAAACCTGGCCTGCTTTGCTGCGGCAGGGCGTTTGAGCGGCGCCAAAAAGCGCGAACGCATCGCCGCCTGCCTGGCGTTTGCGCAGCTGGAGCAGTTTGCTGGCACACGTGCCGAACATCTCTCGGGCGGCTTGAAGCGCCGGCTCAACCTCGCGATTGCACTGCTGCCCGAGCCCGAATTGATGCTGTTCGACGAGCCCACGGTCGGCGTCGACCCCCAATCGCGCGCGTTCGTGCTCGATTCCATCAAGGCGCTGGCCACCCAGGGCGCGGCCGTGATCTACACCTCGCACTACATGGAAGAGATCGAGTCCATCGCCGACCAGGTGGTGATCCTCGACCACGGCCGTGTGCTGCGCGCCGGCTCGCTCGATGAGCTGCTGTCGCAAGAAGCGTGTGCGATGACGCTGGCGGCCGATGGCATCACGCCCGAAGCGCTGACCACGCTGCTGTCGCACTTCGGCACGGTCGAGCCGCTCGGCCAGCGCATGCGATTGCGCTTGAGCGTGCCGCCCGCCACCGTGCTGGCCGCGCTCGACGCCGCAGGCGCCCATGTGCGCCATGCCGAATTTGGCCGCGCCAACCTGGAACAGCTTTTCATGTCACTCACCCAGCGCTCGCTGCGCGACTCGTGATGCTGGCCGCGCTGATCAAAAAAGAGCTGCTGGCCCTGGTGCGCGACGTGCACGGCCTGGCCGCGTTGTTCGTGATGCCGGTGATCTTCATCATCATCATGTCGCTCGCGCTGAAGGACTATTACAGCCCGCCGCAGCGCAGCCTGCGTTATGCGATCGATGCGCAAGACACCGGCGCGCTCGCCAAGTCGCTGGCCACCACATGGCAGCGCAACCACGGCGCACCCGAAGCGCTGCCCACCGATTGGCAACAGCAGCTGCGCGACGGCCAGCTCAAGTACGTGCTGGTGTTGCAGCCGGGTCTGTCCGACGAGCTCGCGCTGCCGTCGCTGCCCACCACGGCGCGCATCCAACTTCTCGCCGAACCGGGCCTCGACGGCAACCTCTTCAACACGCTGCAGGCCGAACTCGCCGGCAACGCGGGTGAGCTGAAGGCACGCACCGCCCTGGCCGAAACCGACGCACCCGCGCCACCACCCGGCGCATCGATGCAAGCCCTGGTGCACGCCGAACGTTTTGGCAACCGTGGCCCACGCCCGAGCGCCGTGCAGCAGAACGTGCCGGCTTGGCTGGTGTTCGGCATGTTCTTCGTGATCGCCTCGTTGTCCAGCCTGCTCGTGGCCGAGCGCAGCAGCGGCACGCTCGCGCGCCTGCACAGCTTGGGTGTGCCGCGCAGCGTGCTGCTGGCCTCCAAAGCCTTGCCCTACCTCGGGGTCAATGCCTTGCAGGCGGCGCTGATGCTTGCCGTGGGTGTGTGGTTGATGCCGCTGCTCGGTGGCGACGCCTTGTCGCTCGCCGGCATCCACTGGGGCGCGTTGTTGACCGCGCTGTTCGCCATTGGTCTGGCCGCAGTGAGCATGGCGCTGGCGCTGGCCTGCGCCGTGCGCACCCATGCGCAGGCCGCCGCCATCGGGCCGATTGCCAATGTGCTGATGGCCGCCATTGGCGGCATCATGGTGCCCAAGTTCGTGATGCCCGCCGCGATGCAACAACTCGCTGAACTCTCGCCCATGAACTGGGGGCTGGAGGCGCTGCTCAACGTGCTGCTGCGTGGCGGTGACGTGGCAAGCACCCTGCCCCACGTGTTGCGCCTGGGGGGGTTTGCCGCGCTGATGTTCGTGATCGCCCTGCTGCTGTTTCAACGCCCTGTCCGCTGACCCCGTGATGACCTCTCCCACACTGATCGCAGAACTCAAAGCCCTGGTGCTCGAAGCCGCTGAAAAAGCCGAACCCGACGGTGGCCTCACCGACGACGAAGCGCTGTTCGGCCCCGAGTCGCGCCTGGCGCTCGACTCGCTCGATGCCCTTCAGGTGTCGATGGCGATTCAAACGCGTTACGGCCTGCGCATGCCCGACAGCAAAGACACACGGCGCGCGCTGACCTCCATCGCGCACCTGGCGCAGCACTTGGCACTTCACAGCAAGGCATGAACCAGGTCTACCTGGCGGGCCGTGGCCTCGCGTCGGCGTTAGGGCCCGATGTGGCGAGCGCCCTTGTCGCGCTCGCCCAGGGTGGCGTGCCGCCGCGCCGCTTCGAGCTGGCCGATGGCTCAGCCTGGCCACTCCACACGATGGCCGACGACGAGCCCGATTGGCCCACCCGCACCCGCCGCATCGCGCAGCGTGTGGCGGCCGAGGCGGGCGCGCTGGCGGGCCCACGCAGCGGCCCGCTCTTCATCGCCTCGTCGTCGCTTGACATCGGCTGGCTCGAAGAGAGCCACAACTTCGAGCGTGACTACCAGCAGTTCGCCGAGACGGTGGCGAGCTGGCTTGACTGGCGCGGCCCGGTGTTCACCGTGTCCACCGCCTGCACCTCGGCGCTCAACGCCGTTCTCAGCGCGCGCACGCTGATCGGAAGCGGCCAGGCCGAGCACGCCTTGGTGTTGGGGATGGAGCTGCGCAACCGCGTCACCGTGGGCGGCTTCGGCGGCATGCAGCTGCTCAGCGCGACCGGCGCCCTGCCCTTTGGCGAGGCGCGCAACGGCCTGGTGCTGGGCGAGGCGGTGGCAGCCTTGCACCTGTCGTCAACGCCTTCGCGCTGGCGCCTGGCCGGTGGTGCCAATGTGGTCGACGGGCGCGACCCGGCCGGCACGGTGCCCAGCGCCATCATCGCGATGTGCCAGCAAGCGCTCGCGAGCAGTGGCCTGCAAGCGAGCGACATCGCGCTCATCAAGCCGCAAGCAGCGGGCGGGGTGAGCAGTGACGCCACCGAAGCGCAGGCGCTGCGCGAGGTGTTCACTGCGCTGCCGCCGCTGGTGTCGCTCAAGGCGTCTATAGGTCACACGCTGGGCGCCTCGGGTGCGGCCGAGTTGGCCTTGCTCACGGCCTGTCTGGAGTCGGGTGTGTGGCCGCGCATTGACTACGCACAAGACAGCTCGCTCCACGTCAAGCTCTCACAGCAGGCGCCGCCGCATGCGCGCCACGTGCTGGCAAGCATCCTCGGTTTTGGTGGCGGCCACACCGCTGTGGTGTTGGAGGACAGTGCGGCATGACGGCTTGGCGCACGCTTGCCCACGTGGTGGTCGACCCCTTGCCAGCCGATTGGCGCGAGCAACTGGCAAAGCGCCTGGGCCAACGCCCACGCCGCATCGGCCCCTGGGCGGAGCTGGCTTTGTACGGCGCGCGCTTGTGTCTCGATGCCGCACAAGAGGCCGCTTTGCCACCAGGCGTTCAGCTGCGTGTGGCCAGCCTGAACGGCCCGGTAAGCGCCACCCGTGCGGTGGCCGAACAAGCCGTTGCCGGCCTGCCTCTTCCTTTCAGCTTCATGCAGAGCCAGCCCAGCCAGATGCTGGCCGCGCTGAGCCAGCACCTCGCGTGGCAAGGCGATGCACGTTTCACGCTGTGCCGAGACCCGCTGGCCCTGCTGCAACTCGCCCAGGCCGAATGTGGCGCGGGCGGGCTGCTGATCGGCTGGGTTGAAGACGGCCGGCGTTCGGAATGGTGGCGGCTCGCGCCCCCACCCTGAGCGGCTGGTCAGCCCTTGGTGCCGAGGGCCAACTTGTTGTCGACCGACTTCACGCCATCCACCTTGGAAGCCAGCGTGGTGGCACGCTCGCGAGCCGTGGTGTTGGGCGCAGTGCCTTGCAGCAACACACGCCCGCTCACGGTGTCAACGTTGATGCGCAAGGCGCTCAGCTCGGTGTCGCGTGCCAGCTCGGCATTCACCGCGGTGGTGATCGCGGCGTCTTTCATCTTGTCGCCCACGGCGTCGGCAGCGCGGCTCATGTCTTGCTGGGCCTCGCGCGATTCCTGCTTCATGTCGCTCTTGACCTCGGCAGCCTTTTGTTCGGTGGCCACAACGGTGGTGTCGAGCTTCTGGCCCGCCGTCTGGTTGTCGTCATTGCGCTGGCAGGCGCCGAGCGCGAGAGTGAGCGCAATCGCGCCCAAGGTGATGGTTGAGGTTTTGAGTGTCGTCATGGTTGGTTCCTTCGCTTCATCGGCCATGCGTCGGTGGGGGCGAATCCCGCGCACTCAGGCAACGCATGCCTGGGAGGCACTTTAGGAAGCGCCCAGCGAGGCAACCATCGGCCGCTGCCGCGCCGGCTTGTAGGAAATGGCTGGCCTGGGTCGCCGGGGTTGGCTCAGCGCAAGTCGCCGGCCAAGCTGGCCAAAGTCTCGGCGCTGATCTGCACATGCGCGGGGTAATGGGTGTGGTCACAGCCCAGTTTCACTTGCGCGCCAGCGCGCACGGCCTCGCGTGCGACCTTCGGGAACTCAAAACGCACGAAGTGAACCGCCGAGGTTTTCTGATCGGTTTCGCGGTCGAGGTCTTCGTCGGCGATGGCATAGATGCGCGGGTGACCTTCGACCTCGACAAACATACGGTCTTCGACCCCGATCAGGCGCGCCAGCTCGCGCCGGCGCTCATGCACGTCGGGGTATTCGATCAACATGGTGGCCTTCCAGTTGCTGCCATCGGGCACCAGCGCGGCGTAGGCATCGATCTCGCTCTGGACGCCCTCTTCTTCAAAGATCTTCTCGATGTGCAGCATCTCCTGGATCTGGCGGCGAACCGTCATCTCGTCTTCAAACTGCACCGTGATGTGCTCGCCCAAGGCCACACTGCGCAGCTTGCGGTGGCCGATGAAAGCGCGGGTGTGCTCCTTGCGGATCTTGGCGTAGGCCTGCAGGCTCATCAGGCTGTCGAGGGTGATGGTGGTCATGACCGTGCTTCCTTCAAAGCCCATACGCGATTCGCACCAGGCTCAGCGGGTGCGCAAGCTTCGCTGCAGGCGCACCTTGCTGCGCCATGCCCTGTGCAATGTGGTGGCCGGCGAGCTGGCAGTCGGAGCTGATGTAGTCGGGCTCGTCTTTCGCCATCAGCTTGAACACCGGCTTGCCGATTTTCATCGCGACTGGGTGGGTGGGTGTTTTCACGCCATAGGTGCCGGCGTGGCCTGAGCAGCGCTCCACGGTGTTGAGCTGCACGGTGACAGCCGCCCCAATGAGCTTGAACATCTCTTCGGTTTTTTTGCCAATCTTCTGCACCCGGCCGTGACAGGGGATGTGGTAACTCACCTTGCCCAGGTTTTGCGTGAAGTCGGTCTTGAGCAGGCCGTCTTTGTGGCGCGCGATCAGGTATTCAAACGGGTCAAACATCGCCTCTTGCACCGCCGCCACATCGGCGTCGCCAGGGAACATCAGCGGCAGCTCCTGCTTGTACATCAGCGTGCAGCTCGGGATGGCGCTCAAGATCGCGTAGCCCTCCTTGGCATAACGCGCGAGCACGGGAATGTTGGCCTCTTTGTGCCTGGCCACTTCGTCCAGGTCACCCAGCTCCAGCTTGGGCATGCCGCAGCAGCTTTCTTTCTCGACGATCTCGTAAGCGATGTGGTTGTGCTCCAGAACCTTGATCAGGTCGTGGCCGATGCCGGGCTCGTTGTAGTTGACGTAGCAGGTCGCATAGATCGCAACCTTGCCCGGCGTGCGCTCGCCATTTTTCACCTCGGTGGCGCTGCCACGTTTATCAGCACTCCAGCGAAAGCGGCTCGTCGCCAGGTCGGGCAACCAGGCATCGGGGTGCACGCCCAGCGCCTTGTCCAACACCTTGCGCATGGGCCTGGTCTTGTTCAGCGCATTGGCCGCCTGCACGACGATGGGGATGCCAGCGAACTGGCCATGTACATCGGTTGACGCAAGCAACTGCTCGCCCATGCCCACCTCGCCGCGTTTGAACTTGATCGCCTTGGCCCGCAGCATGGTGTGCGGGAAGTCCAGGTTCCACGGGTGCGGCGGCACGTAGGGGCACTTGGTCATGTAGCAGAGGTCGCACAGGTAACACTGGTCAACCACCTTCCAGTAGTCGGCCTTGGCCACACCTTCAACCTCACCCGACTCGGTGGCATCGACCAGATCGAAGAGATTGGGGAACGACT
>JBBRFR010000125.1:0-9936 GCA_038241485.1 Burkholderiales bacterium | reverse complement strand
CTTCAACAAATACCAGGCTGAATCGCAGGAGGGACGCAAGTGAAGCAGGCCGAGCGCTGGGCCGCCCCCGAGCCGGCCTGCACCCCCTCGAGGGGTCGGGCGATGTACCCATCGACCGGGGGGTTGTCATGACACCCAGGCTCTTTGGCAAGGCCTGGCTGTCGCTGGGCTATCTGTTTTTGTACCTGCCCATTGCGGCGCTGGTGCTGTTCTCGTTCAACGACTCGCCATTGCCCAATGTGTGGCGGGGTTTCACGCTCAAGTGGTACGTCAAGCTGGCCTCTGACAGCGAGATGCTGTCCGGCCTGTGGCTGTCGCTGAAGATCGCCTTTCTGACGGCCTGTGCCTCGGTGATCCTGGGTACGCTCGCGGCCTTTGCGCTGGTGAAGTACCGGCGCTTTTTCGGCCGCACGGCGTTCTCGGGCATGGTGAGTGCGCCCCTGGTGATGCCCGAAGTGATCATCGGCTTGTCGCTGCTCTTGATGCTGGTGTCGGTACAACGTGTGACCGGCTTCCCTGACAAGGGCATGTTCACCATCTGGATCGGCCACGTGCTGCTGGGCTTGGCCTATGCCACGGTGGTGGTGCAGGCGCGCTTGAACGACCTCAACCCGCAACTCGAAGAAGCCGCGCTCGACCTGGGCGCGCGCCCCTGGCAAGTGTTTGCGCTCGTCACCTTGCCGATGATTTCGCAGTCGCTTTTTTGGGCCTGGCTGCTCACCTTCAAGCTCTCGCTCGACGATGTGGTGCTGTCGGCCTTCTTGACCGGCCCCGGCGCCACCACCATGCCGCTGGTGATTTTCTCGCGCGCACGCCTGGGGCTGGACCCGAGCGTGAACGCCGTCGCCACGCTGATCGTGCTGGTGGTGTCCATCGGCGTGGTCGCGGCCAGCCTGATGATCGTGCGCAACGAACGCAAACGCGCCCGCGAGATGGCCGAAGCCACCCGCAACTGAATCACACGACCCAC
Source organism: Burkholderiales bacterium (assembly GCA_038241485.1). Lineage (GTDB taxonomy): Bacteria > Pseudomonadota > Gammaproteobacteria > Burkholderiales > Burkholderiaceae_C > Rhizobacter. Next base: position 8,966 of record JBBRFR010000125.1, on the reverse strand, counting down.
CCCAGCCAAGAGGAGAAAACCCATGAAGAAGTTCTGGCACCCCACCGCACTGAGCCTGGCCCTGTTGGCCGCTTTCCCCTTGGCCGCTGGCGCGCAGTCGCTCGACGACTTGCGCAAAGAACAGAAGGCGCTCAAGGACAAGGTCACCGCCTTGGAGCAAAAGCTCAAGGACGCCGAAGCCAAGCCGGCCGAAGGCGGCATGACACCGCAAGAGAAACAAGACTTCAACCGCATCGCCATCAAGACCGAAGCGCTTGAAGACAACCAAGAGGAGATGGGCTTTCGTGGCCTGAAGATCAGCGGCCAGATGGACCCGAGCTTCATCTACAACAAGGCACAAGACCGCGCCGGGTTCCAGTTCTTGAACCGGGTGGACGACGACGGCTACAACTACGACAACTCCTACTTCGGAATGGCCATCCTCGACTTCCAGAAAGAAATGGAAGGCGGCACCAAGTGGCGCCTCACGCTCGCGCCCAACCGGGGTGTGGGTTCGGTGGTCGATGGTGGTTCGGTGGTGCACGAGGCCAGCGTGTCGATTCCGCTGGGGGACTTGCAAACACGCTTCATCGCCGGGCAGATTCCCGACTGGTCGGGCTACGAGTACCTGCAGCCCACGCTCAACAAGCTCATCACGCACAACCTGCTGTTCGACTTCACCCTGCCCACCGCCTACACCGGCGCCGGCATGGAGATCGCGAGCGGCAAATGGATCTTCAAGGGCATGCTCGCCAACATGAACGCGACCAAGCGGGCAGCCGGTGAGAAGGCGCCGGTTTTTGCCTACCGGGTCGACTACTCCCGGGGCGAGTACCAGGGCTTCGGTTTTGCCGGCGTGCACGGCAAGGCCAAGAACTTCACCGAGAACGTGACCCAATTGGGCGGAGTTGGTGTGAACCCCGACACCGGGGCGGTCGAGCAACTCACCGAGGTGGTGCCTCAGGGAGATTCGCGCATCAATCTTTTAGAGATTGACGGCTACTTCATCCGTGGCGACTGGACGGTGCAAGGCCAGCTGAGCTACGGCCGGCAGAAAGACGCGTCCATCACTGCCGGATCCACTGGCGAGCTGCGCCAGGCGGAGTGGTACGGGCTGTCGGTGTTGGCAGCTCACAAGTTCACGCCGCGCTTTGAAGGCATCGCCCGCTTCGACTACCTCAACAACAAGAAGAACGGCGGCGGCCTGCTGGGCTACACCGGCAGCGACGACCGCAACGGCATCGGCCCCGGCTACACCGACGACGGCACCGGCACCTGGACCCAGAACGACACCGAAGCCGGCGCGAACCGTTATGCCTTGTCGCTGGGCATGAGTTACCTGTTCAACCTGAACACGACCTTCAAGGCCGAGTACCGCCTCGACCGCGCCAACCAGGCAGTTTTTAACTACGTGAAAGACGGCAGCTACAAGAAGAGCAACCACATGCTGGGCGCCGCCGTCGTGGTCAGCTTCTGAAGCACCTCAGCACTTGAAGCAACCGTTCGGGCTGAGGTATCGAAGCCATGTGCAGGCCGTGCCCAAACTTCTTGGCCTGAGTCTGAACGGTCGAACGACAGTGGAGCAGTTCATGAACACACCCGCCCCGACTGGCGCGCTGCTGCACGCCTTCGACAAGTACACCGAGCTGAAGACCACCTGGGTTCGCCTCGAATGACAGCGCTTGGTGAAGCGCTCGCCGCCCAGGGCGTGCACACGCTCATTGCGCAGTTCACCGACGTGCATGGCGTGGCCAAGGGCAAGTTTGTGCCGCTGGCCCACCTTCACACCTTGTTGAGCGAGGGCGCAGGCTTCGCTGGCCCGTCGATCTGGGGCACCGGCCTGCCACGCACCGGCCCACGCTCCGAGTACTACGGCCGGGGTGACGCCCCCACCGCACGCGCCCTGCCCTGGATGCCGGGCTACGCCCGCATCGTGTGCGACGGCTTCGTGGCCGGCCAGCCTTTTGACGCCTGCCCGCGCCAGGTGCTGCGCCGCCAGGTGGCGCGCTTGGCCGAGCGGGGCTGGACGATGCGCACCGGCATCGAGCCTGAGTTTTTCTTGTTGCGCCGCACGGCCAGTGGCATCGCTGCGGCCGACACAGAAGATGGTCTCGACAAACCGTCATATGACCTCAAGACCCTGCCGCGCCAGCGCGACTTCCTCAAGCAGCTGAGCGACGGGCTCACCGCCTGCGGGCTCGACGTGTTCCAGATCGACCACGAAGATGCGCACGGCCAGTACGAGCTCAACTTCCACCACGCCGACGCACTCACCAGCGCCGACCACCTGATGCTGTTCAAGATGGCCGCGCACGCCATCGCCGAACAACACGCCAGCCTGTTCTCGATGATGCCCAAGCCCTTTGCCAACCAGCCGGGCAGCGGCATGCACTTTCACGTGTCGCTGTGGGAGGGCGCCACATGCGTGGAGAACGAGCACTTCATAGCCGGCTTGCTACACCACTCGGCTGCGCTGTGCGCGCTGGCCGCGCCCACCGTCAACAGCTACAAGCGGCTGGTGGTGGGTGAGTCTCTCTCGGGCACCTCGTGGGCACCGGCCTATGTGGCGCACGGGCCCAACAACCGCACAGCGCTGGTTCGCACACTGCCTGGCCGCTTTGAATGGCGCTTGCCCGACGCATCGGCCAACCCTTACCTCGCCACCGCCGGGCTGATCGCCGCCGGGCTGGATGGCGTCGACCGGCAGCTCGCCCTGGCTCCGGCGTGCAGCGACGACCTGTTCAAGCTCACGCTAACCGAGATCCGCACGCGCGGCCTCCCGGTGCTGCCGCAAAGCCTGGGCGAAGCCACCGACGCACTCGCGGCCGACGAGGTGATTTGCAATGCGCTCGGCGGCACCTTGTCCACCGAGTTCATTCGCTTGAAGCGTGACGAGTGGACCACTTACGCCCGCCACGTGAGCGCGTGGGAGACGGCTCGCTACGCCACCACTTTCTGAAGCGCTGATGCAATCGCGTTCGCTGTGGGTCTCTTACCTGTGCCTGGCCAGCAGCATGGCCCTGGTCGGCAGCTACGTCGGTTTCTCCAAGGTGCTGGTGCTAGTGTTTCCGGTGTTCCTGCTGGCATGGTTGCGCTTTGGTATTGCGGCCGTCGCGATGGCGGGCTGGGTCAAACGCACACCCGGTGAGGCGCCCCTGAGCCGCCACGACCGAACACTGCTGTTCTTCGAATCCTTCTTCGGCAACTTTTTGTTTTCCATCTGCATGCTGTACGGCGTGTCGATGACCTCGGCGCTGGCCGCCGGTGTGATCATGGCGGCCATCCCGGCGGTGGTGGCGGTGATGTCGTGGGCCATGCTGCGCGAGCGCATCACCGGGCGGGTGGCCGCGGGTATCGCTTGCGCGGTGGGCGGCATTGCGCTGGTCTCGTTCACCAAACACGCCGACGGGGCGGCGCCAGCATCGCTGCTTGGCAACGTGCTGCTGTTCAGCGCGGTGCTCTGCGAAGCGAGCTACGTGGTGATCGGCAAGAAGCTCACCGGCCAGGTGTCGGCCAAGCGCATCAGCGCGCTGGTCAACCTTTGGGGCTTGGTGTTGGTCACGCCCTTCGGCTTGTGGCAGGCGCTGCGCTTCGATTTCGGCGCGGTCAGCTTCGGCGCGTGGTGGCTGTTGCTCTTCTACTCGTTGGCCGCGAGCATGATCACCGTGTGGTTGTGGATGACTGGGCTCAAGCAGGTGCCGGCCTCGTCGTCGGGTGTGTTCACCGTGCTGCTGCCGGTGAGCGCGGCCTTGGTCGGTGTGCTGTTTCTTGGCGAGCGGTTCAATGCCGGCCAGGCCGGGGCGTTTGCACTGGCACTGCTCGGTGTGGTGCTCGCTACCTGGCCGTCAAACCGGCAAGGCCAGCTCGCGCCGGTGAGCAAGGTCTGAGACAAGGCGCGGTGACTCTGCCTTCAGCTTGTGGTCTGACCACACTTGGCGCCACTTGCGCGCACCCGGTGTGCTGTTCCAAAGCCCCAGCATGTGGCGCGACGCGTGCGACCAGGGCTCGCCGCTCGCGACCACGCGATCCATGTAGCCGACCATGAGGGCTTCGGCCGCCGCACGGTCGAGGGTCTGTGCTGCTGCACCATAAAAACGCTCGTCCCACTCGGCCATGCACCAGGGGTTGTGATAAGCCTCGCGGCCGAGCATCACGCCGTCCACATGGGCCAGGTGTTCGGCGATCTGGTCGTTGCCGGTCACGCCGCCGTTGAGCACGATGGTGAGCTGCGGGAAGTCACGCTTGAGCTGGTAGACCATCTCGTAGCGCAGCGGCGGCACCTCGCGGTTTTCCTTCGGACTCAGGCCCTTGAGCCAGGCGTTGCGCGCATGCACGATGAACACCTCGCACCCGGCTTGGGCCACCGTGCCCACGAAGTCGCGCACAAAGGCGTAGCTCTCGGTGTGGTCGATGCCGATGCGGTGTTTCACCGTCACCGGCAGGCTCACCGCATCGCGCATGGCCTTCACACCATCGGCCACCGTGTTGGGCTCGGCCATCAGGCAAGCGCCAAACGCGCCACGTTGCACCCGCTCGCTCGGGCAGCCGCAGTTGAGGTTGACTTCGTCGTAGCCCCACTGCTGCGCGAGCTTGGCGCAGGCGGCCAGGTCGTGGTGCTCGCTGCCACCGAGCTGCAGCGCCACCGGGTGTTCTTCGCCACTGAAATCAAGGTGCCGCGGCACGTTGCCATGCAGCAGCGCGCCGGTGGTCACCATCTCGGTGTAGAGGCGGGTGTGTTGGGTGATGAGGCGGTGGAAGTAGCGGCAGTGCCGATCGGTCCAGTCCATCATCGGGGCCACCGAAAGTTTCCAGTTGGCGGCCGCCGGGGTCGAGGTGCTAGGTGTGTCCACTGAGATTGCTGGGTCGAAGCGTGCGCCGGAGGGTGGCGAACGCGAAGACCCGCATTGTCTCAGGGTGGGCCGCAGCCCCCTGTTCAAGGGCCCCTAGGTTCGCGAGTCACCCCAACCTTTAGGGAGCGCAATGCACGCAGCCCCGCCCTAACCTGAATTGGCCACCTCGGCACTCAGGAGCACACACGATGAAGACTGTCTACAAACCAGAGCTCAAGGCCCATGTGTCGGTAGATGCCGCGAACCAGGTGCGCCACTTGCGGCACAGCCAGGCGTATTGGCCGAGCGAAGACAACGTAGCGCGCCTGTCGGCTCAGGCTTACCTGCACGAGTGGGCCGACACGCTGAAGATTCCGCAGGCACAGCTCAACTGCTTGAGCAAAAAGGTCTCGTTCTTTGACCCGCGCGAGCAAGACGTGGAATATCAGCTCAGCGAAGAGAAGCACCTGTTCGACGCGACCACGGTCGGCTACTACCAGACCTACCTCAACACGCCGGTGTGGCGCAAAGGGCTCTCGGTCAAGGTCAAGCAAAACCCCAACCGGGTGGTGGGCTCCACCAACAACAGCGAAGACAGACTCAAGGGCACGCTGCCCGATCAGAAGCTCATTGACCGCTACGCCGCCATCTTCCGCCAGACGGCCGCGCGCAAGCTGCTCGCCGATGGGGGCTTTGCCAACGTGGGCGAAAGTGGCGACGCCGAGACCTCGGAGGTCGTGCGCAAGATCATCAATGCGCCGGCCGCGCCCGCCAAAAAGGGTGCGAAAGCCGCGGCCGCCGACACCAGCCCACAGCTACTCAGTGGCAAGTTCTTCATCTACAAATACGACCCGAAAACACGCTATGCGGGCAAGCCCTCGCCCACCGTCGACCGCAAGAACAACGGCGCGCCGGGCGAAGCGGGCGAGATCCCGCTGCTCGACATCCCGCCGGTCAACGACAAGATCAAACCCGAGCGCGCCTACCTGGTGGCCGAGATGATATTCAGGCAGGGGCGCAGCAGCGCAGGCTTGGTGTGGCTGATTCTGGTGGAGGTGGAGACGGGCTCCATTTTGTACATCGAGTGCATGACCTGCGGTGTCAATGGCTTGGTGTTCAAGCGCGACCCGATCAACTCGAGCGGCGACCTGACCATCACCGCCAACCAGCCCAACGGCGTGCTCGACGACCACGACTTCGACGAGTTGCTGCCAGACCTCGACCCCCCTTCGGGCGGCACCCAAAGCCTGAGCGGTCTCTACGTCTCGATCGAAGAGCAAGACGCGCCCGCCATCGCGGCGCCCACCGTGGCCGCCGGCTCCGACTTCGACTTCAACCCGCGCACCAACGACTTCGCGGCCGTCAACGCCTACTACCACCAGGCTCAGCTCTTTCGCACCATCGCCGACCTGGGCTTCGTGGTCGAAGACTATTTTGATGGCACCACCTTCCCTGTTCCCGTGGATCACCGCGCGAGCTTCGGCACGGCCGACGGTGTCGAGATCAACGCCTTCTGGTCGCCCAACGGCAGTGGCGGCACCGGGTTCATGGGCTTTTGCCTGTGTGACCTGAGCGACACCGCCAACCCGCTCGGCCGCGCGGTCGACCCCTACGTGCATTGGCACGAGATGGGCGGCCACGGCGTGCTGGGCGACCACGTGGGCAGCGGCAACCTCGGTTTCTCGCACAGCCATGGTGACGGCTTGGCGGCGATTCAGAACGACCCCGAATCGGCTCTGCGCGCAGGGCCCGAACGATTCGCCTACGCGCCCTTCCACCCCACCATCACCCGCCGCTTCGACCGACCCGTGAACGGCTGGGCCTGGAACGGTGGCACCAACGACAACGGGGGCTACGGCAGCGAAGAAATCTTGGCCACCTGTCACTTTCGCCTCTACCGCTCGGTGGGCGGCGACGCAGCCGACCTGGGCCGCCGGCAGTTTGCCTCGCGCCTCACCACCTACCTCATCCTGCGCACCACGGCCAACCTCACGCCCGCAACCAACCCCAACGACCCCGAGGTCTGGTGCGAAGAAATGCAAGACACCGACCTCGGAAACTGGACCAGCGAAGGCCTCTCGGGCGGGGCCTACAACAAGGTCATCCGCTGGGCCTTTGAAAAACAAGGCAGTTACCAGCCCGCCGGGGCACCCGCCGTCGTCACCACCGAAGGTGCGCCACCGGCGGTTGACGTCTACATCGACGACGGCCGCGGTGGCGAATACGACTACATCCACGCCCACTGGAACAACCAGTCGATGTGGAACCGCAACGCACCCGACGGCCTGCCCGGCCACCAGAACGCCATCGACGGCCAGACCAACTACATGTACGGCAAGGTCAAGAACCGTGGCGCCAGCACCGCCAACAACGTGACGGTGCGCGCCTACCACTCGCTGCCCGGCGCGGGCCTGACCTGGCCGGTCGACTTCGACGAGATGGGGCCGGTGGGCGGCCTGCCCATCGCCAGCGTCGCCGGCAATGACGCGGGAGAAGAAACCGTGGGCCCCTTCGAGTGGGAGCCCAACATCAACGCCTACGGCCACGACTGCGTGCTGATGATCGCCTCGGTGGCCGGTGACCCGAGCAACGTCGACAACTTCACGCCCACCGAGACCGTGCAGGAGTGGCGTCTGGTGCCACACGACAACAACGTGGGCCAGCGCAACGTGAGCGTGGTGCCGGGCGAAGGTGGCGGCGAGGCGTTGATGGCCTCGCTCGACGGCGCGTTCTTCATGGCCGGCAACAACCTCAACAAGAAGGCCAGGATGGAGCTGCAGGTTCACATGCCCGCGGTGCTGGCCAGCAAGGGCTGGAAGCTCAAGTTCGAGGGCATCCCCACGAACAAGTTTTCACTGCAAGCGGGCGAAAAGCGCAAGGTGCATCTGGCGCTGCAGGCGGGTGCCGATTTCACCCCGACCGACATCGCCGGCGCCGCCGACCGCCTGATCAGCGTCGACCTGTTGGGCAATGGCATCTTGCTCGGCGGCATGAGCTACTACGTCGATCCCCAGATGAAGACAACATCGGGCGGCAAACAACCCGGCGGCAAGAATTGCGATGGCGCGGCGCAGACGCTGCTCGACTGCCTGAAACTGGGCGGCGGCAAGAAGGTAAAGAAGGTCTGCTTGAAAAAGGTGTCGATCGACATCGAGCTCGACAACGACTGCGGCTGCGATTGAGGGCCACGCCATGAACCTCACGCGACCTCTTTGCATTGCCTTGCTGGCCTTGCTGCTGTTGTGGCTGCAGGGCTGCGCCTCGGGCCGCCAAGGCGGTGCCTTCGTGCAGCCGGGCGGCGCGCCCATTGCCAACGTGGCGCTGTCGTTCGTCAAAGAAGACGGCAGCGCCTCGTTTGGCGCTACCACCAGCGCCAGCGGGCGCTACAGCATCGCGCTCGCACCGGGCCGCTACTACCTGCTGGCCAGCCACCCCGCCCACGAGGACTACAACAGCGCACCGGGCTTCAACGTGGTCAGCCGCAACAACATGGGCACGGCCAACGTCTTTTTGCGCGAGCCTCAGGTCACCACTGTGATGATCGTGCGCCACGGTGAAAAGCAAGACCCCAACTCCAACGCCACCAACGAGCCGCTGAGCGCCGCCGGCGCGGCGCGCGCCACCACCTTGCGCGAAACGCTGCTGCGCTCGGGGGTGAGCGCGGTCTACTCGACCAACACCCGCCGCACGCTCGACACCATGGCTCCGCTGGCAGCCGTTTTTCGCTTGCCGACGCAGATCTACAGCGACGCCACCCTGTTGGCCAACGAGGTGCTGACCCAGCACCGCGGAGACGTTGTGCTGGTGGCCGCGCACAGCGACACGCTGGCCACCGTGGCCAATGCCTTTGGCGCGGCGCTGCCCACGGCGGTGACCTCCGACTTCGACAACCTCTACGTGGTGAGCGTGGCCGGCAGCGCCGGCGCGACAACGGTGAACGCGATGAACCTGCAATACGCCGCCGACAGCACACCCGACGCCACCAAGAACGAGCGCCACGCGATGACGCTGCTGCTGGTGGGCACCGCCGTGCCAACCGGTGGCGCGCAAGCGCAAGAGCTGCTGCACGCTGCCCGCAAGGCGGGTGTGTCGACGCTCTACTCCAGCACGGCGAGTAACCCTTTGGTGGCGCCCCTTGCCTCGGCGCTCGGCTTGACG
>JBBRFR010000124.1:0-10190 GCA_038241485.1 Burkholderiales bacterium | reverse complement strand
TGGCGGACATGTGGGCGGCTTTTTTGGCTGTTTAATTCGTGGTAACCCTTGCGCCTTGTCTCGTGGCACCTGAGCGCTGTAAGGCTTATCGGCCGCACCTGTCTGGTACTTGAGTTGGGGGAGAAGGATCAACATGATTGCCATCCATCGTTGCGCAAGGTCTGCGAGGCTATTTGGTGGCATGGCTGCCTTGGCTGCCGCGTTGTTTGCGGGCTGTGCCTCGACCCGGCTCGACGCCCAATGGGCCGACCCGCAGCTCGTGAGCGGCCAGCCCTTGCGTGGCGCACGCGTGTTGGTGGTGTGCGAGTCGCCCGACCAGGTGCTGCGTCGGGTCTGCACCGACGAGATGAGTGCGCAGCTGGTGTCTGTCGGTGCCGTGCCGGTGCCGGCCCCCGATGTGGGTGGTGGCGCCAACAGCCCACCCGGTGGCCCTGCGCCTTACGTCGCGGCCGCCAAGACTGCCAACGCCAAGGCCGTGCTGGTCACGGCGATTGCGCCCAACAGCGCGGTCGCCAAACCCGGCTTCACACTGGGCGTAGGCCTGGGTGGGTTCGGTGGCAGTGTGGGCGGCGGGGTCGGCGTGTCGGTGCCCATGGGCGGCACCAAGGTCGAGACTGGCTATGCAGCCAACGCGTCTGTCACCGATGTGGCGAGTGGGCGCCTGATGTGGACGGCCAGGGCGAGCGAAGCAGCCTCGGCAGACGTCAACGCGCAGGTCGCGGCCTTGTCGAAAGCGGTGGTGGCGGGGGCGGTCAAGGCGGGCTTGTTCTAGCAGGTTTGGGTCTGACCCGTTTGGCGGAAGCGGTGAGATTCGAACTCACGGACCCTTGCGGGTCGCCGGTTTTCAAGACCGGTGCAATCGACCACTCTGCCACGCTTCCGATGAAGGCCGCGATTGTAGTCGCAGGCTGAGCATCAGCCGGGCCGCTGGGCCTGCCCGCATGGCACTTGAACCACCTCGCGCGTATCGCCCTCCACCCGCACGGCGGTGAGCTGCCCGCCCCACACGCAGCCGGTGTCGAGCGCCAGCAGATCGGGCCGGTTGACGAGCCCCAGGGTCGACCAGTGACCAAACGCGATGGGCACACCCGCCGTCTGCCGCCCCGGCGCCTCGAACCAGGGGTAGCGGCCAGCCAGCGCCGCGCCTGCGCCGTCTTTGGCCTTGAGATCGAGCGTGCCGTCGGCGCTGCATAAGCGGATGCGGGTCAGCACGTTGACCGCCAAGCGCAGCCGGGCATCCCCCTGCAGACCAGCATCCCAGCGTGATGGCTCGTTGCCGTACATCACGCGCAAGAACTCGACCAGCTGCGGGCTGCGCAAGCGCTGCTCCACCTCGCCCGCCAGTTGCAGCGTGGTCGCCAGGTCCCACTGCGGGGCGACGCCGGCGTGCACCATCAGCCAACCATGCGCGTGGTGCGCCATGCGCTGCTGGCGCAGCCAGTCGATCAGCGCATGGCGGTCGGGCGCCTGCAGCAGCTCGGCCAGTGTGTCGCTGCGCCCCGCGTCTCGCACCCCATGCGCCACCGCGAGCAGGTGCAAGTCATGGTTGCCCAGCAGGCAGGTGGCAGCGCTGCCCAGGCCGCGCAGGCGGCGCAGGGTGCTGAGCGAAGCCGGGCCGCGGTTGACCAGGTCACCCAATAAATAGGCATGGTCGCGCGACGGCGAGAAGTCGATCTTTGCAAACAGCCGCTCCAGGGCGTCACAACAGCCTTGCAGGTCACCGATCAGGTAGTTCATGCCGACATTCTGCGGCCTGACGCTGCGCTGCAAAATGAGTCTGCTACGCTTGCCGGCTTCTTGGTACGGTGCGTCCCGGGCTGGCCCCGGTTCATGGAAACAGCTCTCCTTGCATTTCTGATTCTGCTCAACGGTTTGTTCGCCATGTCCGAGATGGCGCTCACGGTGAGCCGCCGGGCGCGGCTTCAAGTGATGGTGGAAGCCGGTGACAAGGGGGCGCAGGTCGCAATGGATCTGCACGAGAACCCGACCAAGTTTCTCTCCACGGTGCAAATCGGCATCACCTCGATCGGCGTGCTCAACGGCATCGTTGGCGAAGCGGCGTTCTCCGAGCCGCTGGCGGCTTGGCTGAGCGCTGAGTTTCCGGTGGGCGCCAAGGCGGCCAGCATCTCGTCGACCGGCCTGGTGGTGGTGTGCATCACCTTCCTGACCATCATCTTTGGCGAGTTGGTGCCCAAGCGCCTGGGTCAGATGTACCCCGAAACCGTGGCACGGCTGGTGGCCTACCCGATGGAGTGGCTCTCGCTGGCCGTGCGCCCCTTCGTCAAGCTGCTGACCTGGTGCACCGAGGCCACGTTGCGGTTGATTGGCATTCGCGGTGGCCCCAGCCGCTCGGTGACGGAAGAAGAGATCGCCGCCAGCCTCGAAGAAGGGCTGGACGCCGGCGTGATCGAGGCCCAGGAGCACCAGATGGTGCGCAACGTGTTCCGCCTCGACGAGCGTTCGGTGGGCTCGATGATGATCCCGCGCACCGACATCGTCTGGCTCGACGCCGCCGCGCCGATTGAAGACGTGCTCGCCGCCATGGCGGATCAGGAGCATTCGCGCTACCCGGTGTGCCGCGGTGGGCTGACCGACGTGCTGGGCGTGGTCTCGGCGCAGACGCTGCTGCAGCAGTTGCTTCAGGGCCAGACGCTGTCACTCACCGAGAAGCTGCAGCCGCCCGTGTTCGTGCCCGAGACGCTGTCGGGCATGGAGCTGCTCGACCAGTTTCGCGCGTCGAGTGCGCAGCTGGTGTTTGTGGTCGACGAATACGGCGAGGTGCAGGGGGTGATCACCGTGCGTGATGTGCTCGAGGCCATCACGGGCGAGTTCACCACGCCCGCTGCGGATGACGCCTGGGCCATCCAGCGTACCGATGGCAGCTGGCTGTTTGACGGCCTGATCCCGGTGCCCGAGCTGAAAGACCGCCTGAGCCTCAAGGAGCTGCCCGAAGAAGACCGTGGCCGCTACAACACGTTGGCCGGCATGGTGATGCTGCTCTTGGGTCGCCTGCCGCAGACCACCGATTCGGTGGAGTGGGAAGGCTGGCGCTTCGAGGTGGTTGACCTCGACGGCAAACGTGTCGACAAGGTGCTCGCCACGGCCTTGCAGCCGAGCGACATTTCGGCTTGATGGTGCCGCTGGCCGAGCTGCTGGGCCAGGCTGAGCAAGCGGCTGAGCGCGACGAGCACGCCCGCGGCATCGAGCTGGCCCTGCGCGCCGAGGCGCTGGCACGTGAGGCTAACGACACTCCCGGCCTGGCGCTTGCGCTTCGCTTGCTGGTCACACTCAACAGCCGCGAAGGCCTGGCCGAGCAAGCCATCGCCGCCGGTCAGGCGGTGTTGCCCACGCTGCGAGAAACCGCTGACGATGCGGCGCGTGCCGACGTGCTGTGCAACATGGCGATGGCCTTTCTCGACCTTGGCCTGAACCAGGAGGCGCTCGACCACATCAGCGAAGCCGTCGAAGCCGCCCGTGCGAGTGGCGACGCCCGCCTGCTGTGCCTGGCCTACAACCGCGTGGGTTTGGCCAAGGGCCACCTGGGCCGTTACGAAGAAGGCGAACGGTTCCTCACCGATTCGCTCGCCATGGCGCGCGAGCTGCAAAACGAAGAAGAGATCTACCGCGCGCTGACCAATCTCGGCGTGGTGGCGTCGGATGCGTTTGATGCCTTCGAGTCGCGCGGTGACACGCTGGCGGCTCAAGACGCCATCGAGCGTGCCTGCCGCCATGGCGAAGAAGCGCTGATCGTGGCCCGCCGCTCGGGCAATGCTTACCGCGAGGCGCTGACGCTGTCGAACCTCGGGCGCTACCTCGGGGTGAGCGGGCGCGAGCGGGCCGCCTTCACCTTGCTCGACCATGCCCGTGCGCTGGTGCTCGCCTGCGACGGCAACCGCGCCGAGCTGCTGGTGCGCGAGCAGCGCCACGACGAAGCCATCCCGCTGCTCATCCAAGCCCTGGCCGGCGCGCAGGAGCTGTACGCCAATTCGATGGTGCAAGACATGCACCTGCAGCTCTATCTCGCGCACAAGGCGCGTGGCGACCTGGCCGAAGCGCTGACCCATCACGAGGCGTATCACGCGCTCACCAAAGAACAGCTGGAGCAGCGCAACGACGCACAGTCGCGGTTGATGATGAACCGGCTGGAGCTCGACCAGGCCCTGTTCGGTGCCGAACGCTCGCGCATGCAGGCCGAGCTGCAGCGTGTGCGCGCCGAGCAGATGTCCGCCGAGGCCGAACGCCTGCAGGCGCAGGCGCGAGAGCTGGGCCGCTACGTGCTGGCCGACCCGCTCACCGGGCTGGGCAACCGCCGCCAAGTGGAGCGCGAGCTGCCGCGCTTGCTGTCGCACAGCGAGCGCAGCGGCGAGCCGCTGGCAGTGGCCGTGCTCGACCTTGACCACTTCAAGCAGGTCAATGACCGCTTTGGCCACGCCGTGGGCGACGCGGTGCTGATGGCCGTGGCCGACCTGTTCCGCGCGCGGGTGCGCGGCGGCGACCTGATCGCCCGCATGGGCGGCGAAGAGTTCCTGATCGTGTTGGCCCATGCCTCGCTTGAGTGGGCACGCGAGGCCTGCGAGCGCCTGCGACTGGCCGTCCAGGGGCATGACTGGGAGTCGATTGCCCCGGGGCTGCAGGTCACGATCAGCATCGGCCTGTGCCTGGCCAGTGCGCAGCGTGATGGGGCGCAGCTGCTGGAGCAATCCGACCTGGCGCTTTACCAAGCCAAAAACGAAGGCCGCAACCGGGTGGTGGTTGCGGCCGTGTAACGCGGATGGGCCGCGCGGGGTGTAGCTTGCGTCAGTGAGTGATCAGGGCATCAGGCCGGCCACGGTGCGGGCCAGCACTGCCTCGACCGCCGCGCGTGAAGCCGGGGCCGAGAAGCCCGCAGCCGTGGGGGTGCCCAGCGCTTCGGCCAGCACGGTGTCGAAATCGGCGTAGCCCATGCCGATCAGTTCGGCTTCGGCCGTCGAGGGGAAGGCAGCGTTGGCAGCGGCCGGGGCGCTCACGCGCAGCAACTGGCTGGTAGCAGCAACATTGGCCTTGGCCAGCAGCACCGGCTCGGCGGCCATGCTGGCAACACAAGCAGCCATCGAGGCCAGGGACAGGGCAACGCTACGCAGGGTCTTCACGGGCGTGTGTGAATGCATGTTGGTTCCTTCAGTCGTTAAAAGTGGCTAGATTGGCGAATCGGCTGATCAGAACTGCATCTCGCGTCATCGGTAACAAAGAGTATTCCGCCCCCCTCCGGGAAAGAAGGAACTAGTGCTCAGCTAACACTTTGTTACGAGCTGAGTTCCGCGGCAGATGAAGACCTTTGCCAAAAAATTCGCGATTTCTCGTTCAGTCTCGGCTCGCTTTGGAGGCTCGGCCTGGCGCTATGCTGGCGGCTCCTCCGCGACCCCCCCCCGAACGACATGAGCGCACCTCGGCAGCACCAGTCCGGCTTCGGCAACGAGTTCGCCAGCGAGGCCATCGCCGGGGCCCTGCCCGTGGGGCGCAACAGCCCGCAGAAAGCACCTCACGGCCTGTTTGCCGAGCTGCTGAGCGGCACCGCCTTCACCGCGCCACGTGCCAACAACCTGCGCAGCTGGTTGTACCGCCGCCAGCCTTCGGTGGTGGCCGGCGCTTATGTGGCGCTGCCGCACCCGTTTCTGAAGACGGGTGCCAAAGAGGGTGTCGCCGCACCGCCCGAGCCGATGCGCTGGAGCCCGGTGCCCATTCCCACCGACCCCACCGACTTTGTCGAAGGTTTGCGCAGCATGGTCGTCAATGGCGACGCCGACGCACACACCGGCATCGCGGTGCATGTGTACGTGGCCAACCGCAGCATGACCGACAGCGCCTTCGTCAACGCCGACGGCGAGATGCTGCTGGTGCCGCAACAGGGTGCCCTCACTGTCACCACCGAGCTTGGTGTGCTTGATGTGGCGCCAGGTGAGATCGTCGTGCTGCCGCGCGGCATGGTGTTCAAGGTGGCGGTGCAGGGGGCCTCGCGTGGCTACGTTTGTGAAAACCACGGCGCGGCGTTCCGCCTGCCCGAGCTGGGCCCGGTCGGCAGCAACGGGCTGGCCAACCCGCGCGACTTCCTGGCGCCGGTGGCGGCGGTCGAAGAGGGCGCTGGCGCCTATCGGTTGATCAAAAAATATGGCGGCGCGCTGTGGTTGGCGCAGGTGCCCGCCACACCGTTCAACGTGGTGGCCTGGCACGGCAACCTGGTGCCGTACAAATACGACACGGCGCATTTCATGACCATCGGCTCGATCAGCTTCGACCACCCCGACCCGTCGATCTTCACCGTGCTCACCTCGCCCAGCGACACCCCGGGCACGACCAATTGCGACTTTGTGATCTTCCCGCCGCGCTGGCTGGTGGCCGAGGACACCTTCCGCCCGCCCTGGTACCACCGCAACCTCATGAGCGAGTTCATGGGCCTGGTGCGTGGCCAGTACGACGCCAAGGAACAAGGCTTCGTACCGGGCGGCATGAGCCTGCACAACAGCTTTGTGCCCCACGGCCCCGACACCGACGCGTTTGACAATGCCAGCTCAGGCACGCTCGCGCCGCACAAACTTGCCGACACGCTGGCCTTCATGTTCGAGAGCCGTTACCGCTTCTTGCCGACCCGCTTTGCGCTCCACAGCGGCTTGTTGGATGCGCGCTACGCCGACTGCTGGGCCGGCTTGAGCCGAACGCCATAAACGTGAATTGGGCCGCAAGAGGCCTTTTCTGTGGCTCAAGCTGGGCCGGAATGAGACGAAAAATGGGGCACTGGATGATTTCGGAGCCCTCTATGTCTTCTTCTCACTCTTCTGTCATGGATTCATCCACGCTGCGCGAGCGCCTGATGGCGCCCGAGCCCATGCCCCGCGTGACGGCGCTGCATGCGCTGGAAGAAGAGCTCCTTCTGGAACAGGGTGCGAGCCCGGCCCGGGTGGCCCTGGCGAACGCCGCCGCCCGCTTCGTCGAACGCGGCATTCCGTATTACTCGGTGCAAGACCCGCACTACCGTGCCTGGGTCAGCAAGGCGGTTTCGTACTGGGAGCGCCTGCAACACCGCGCCAGCTGACGCCTCCGGCGCTCAGCCGCGCACCCTCACACCCGCGTGGCGCGCCAGCGTCCGCAGGGAGAGCGCCAACCCGGCGCCAAAGGCGATGCCGAGCGCATCGGCCACCAGGTCCAGCCATTCGCTGCTGCGCCCCGGCACGAAGTACTGCGCCACCTCGATCAACCCGCCCAGCGCGAGCATCCCGGGCAACACGCCCCACATCACCCACCGCGTCCCCGGGAAGGCCAGGCAGCCGGTGAAGGTCAATGCGGCAAATGCCACCAGGTGATTGAGCTTGTCCCAGCCCAGATCGGCGGTCTGCGGCGGCGTGGGGGTGATGGCGAGATAACTCACCACGGCGATCAGCACGCACAGCAGCAGTTGCCACGGCCGTTGGTTGTGCAGCGCGGCGGCCAGCCAGCGTGTCCAGAGGGGTGTGGGCAAGGGGGAGCTCATGCAGGCTGGTTCAGGTACGAGTGATTGAATGTGAAGGGCCCCAACCGTTGGAGGTGGTGGCGCCGCGCAAGCCTACACTGGCACTGAGTCATTTCGACCGCACTGTCGGTTTGTTCTGAACAAGGGCAAGGCCCAGATAGCGCCAAAGAAAAAGGGCCTGCGTGTTCGCAGGCCCTTTTCGGTATTGGTGCCGGTGAAAGGAGTCGAACCCTCGACCTTCGCATTACGAATGCGCTGCTCTACCAACTGAGCTACACCGGCAGGTGAAGCCCGCGATTATAGCGGGGCACTTTCACCGACCTCCGCTCGCCCGCTGGCGTGGCGTTTGACATCAGGGTTTCCCTCGGCCTGATCTGAATGTGTGCTTGGTTAAGGTCCGCGTAAGGGTAAGGCCGGAGGGGGAAAGCGCTGGGGTGCGGCTTTCTGTCAGGGAGCTGTAAGCAGCCCAAATCCACAGTCGCGTGTGCAAAAAAACACAGGTCACGAATGTTGTTGATCGTCATGTCGATAAAGCTGGTGGTGGAGATTGCCTTGATGGCGCTGGCCGGTCAGTTCCTGCTGGGTCTGCTCGCTGGCGCCAAACGCGAGAAAAACTTCTTCTATCGGCTGTTGCAGGTGCTGGCCAACCCTTTCGTCAAAGGCATGCGGCTGATCACGCCGAAGGCGGTGATTGACCGCCACATCCCTCTGGCGGCCTTTGTTTTGCTGGCGATGGTGTGGGTTGTCGCCACCCTCACGAAGATCAACCTTTGCATCCAAGTTGGAGTCGAACAATGTCGATGAACGATTCTCAGGTCGACTACTGGCGGCCCAAGCTGCTGGCCATGGGCTGGTTGCTGATCGGGCGCCATGCGCGGGCCGAAGCGGTGTTCGATGGCATGCTCGCGCGCTGGCCGCAAGACGCCTACCTGCTGGCCAGCCGCGCGCACCTGCGTGCGCAGCGCGGCGCACGCGAAGCTGCCATCGTCGACGCGCAGGCGCTGGTGGCAGCGCACCCGCGGCGCAGTGCCGCCGACTGGTTCAACCTCGCGTTTCTTCTCGAAGATGCCAAGCGTTTCGGCGATGCCGAATCCGCATTCCGTCAGGCGCTTGAGCTCGACCCCAAGCTCGACCGTGCCTGGTATGGCCTGGGCATCACGCTCATCCATCTGAACCGCTTCGACGAGGCCATCGCAGCCCTCAAGCGCAACACCGAACTGCAACCCATGAGCCCTTATGGCTGGTACCAGCTGGCCCGGGTGCACATGGACCGACACGAGCCCGAGGAGACGCGGCGAATCATCCGCCACCTTCAAGGCTTCGAACCCAAAGTGGCCGCTCAACTGACGCGTGAAACCGGGCTCGCCGCGTGACGCGTCAGTGAGGCTTCAATAGGGCAGGTAAGAGGTGCCGGGCTGTTTCCCGGGGGACAACGTTGGAGGTGATTGCGATGCAACTGAGTGAAAGACACCACCAGTACTGGCGGACGAATCTTCGGATCACCGGGATTCTTCTGGCGATCTGGTTTTTTGTGACCTTTGTGATCGGGTACTTTGCCCGAGATCTCAACTTCAGCTTCTTCGGCTGGCCGTTCAGCTTCTGGGTGGCCGGACAAGGCGCCTTGATCGTCTACGTGATCATCATCGGTTTCTATGCCTACTACATGAACCGCCTGGATCAACAACACGGCGTAGCCGAGGAGGAATGAAATGGCTGGCGTAACTCCTGGAACCGGCGGCGCGTTCAACGCGTCGTCTCAGAAAGCGTTCAAGTCGCAGCTCAACAAGGTATACACGTGGTACACGGGCGGCTTCATTGCCTTCGTCATCGTGTTGGCGATCCTTGAGCAGATGGGCCTGCCTAGAAACTGGATCGGCTACATCTTCCTGTTCGCAACCGTCGCTCTGTATGCCGGCATCGGCATCATGAGCCGCACGACCGACGCGTCCGAGTACTACGTGGCTGGCCGACGTGTGCCTGCCGTCTACAACGGCATGGCTACCGGCGCAGACTGGATGAGCGCTGCCTCGTTCATCGGCATGGCCGGCACGCTCTACCTCACCGGCTACGGCGGCCTCGCGTTCATCCTGGGGTGGACGGGCGGCTACTGCCTGGTGGCGCTGTTTCTGGCGCCCTACTTGCGCAAGTTCGGGCAGTTCACGATCCCCGACTTTCTGGGTGCGCGTTTTGAAGGCAACCTGCCGCGCCTGCTGGGCATCATCGCCGCCATCTTGTGCTCGTTCACGTATGTCGTGGCACAGATCTACGGCGTGGGCCTGATCACCGCGCGGCTTTCGGGCCTGGCGTTCGAGGTCGGCATTTTTGTGGGCCTGGGCGGCATTCTGGTTTGCTCGTTCCTCGGCGGCATGCGTGCCGTCACCTGGACGCAGGTGGCCCAGTACATCATCCTGATCGTGGCTTACATGATCCCGGTGGTGTGGCTGTCGGTGAAACAGACCAGCGTGCCGGTGCCGCAGGCGATCTATGGCTACCAGCTTGAGAAGGTCACCGCCCGTGAAGCCGCGCTGCTGGCCGACCCGAAGGAGAAGGAAGTCATCGACGCCTTCAAGGCCCGTGCCGCCGCGTTCGACGCCAAGCTGAAAGACGTGCCCGCAGCACTGGCCGCCGACAAGCAGGCTGCCGAGCTCAGGCTGGCGGGCCTGAAGACCAGCAACGCGCCGATGGTCGATATCCAAGCGGCCGAGAAGAC
>JBBRFR010000123.1:0-10221 GCA_038241485.1 Burkholderiales bacterium | reverse complement strand
AGCGTGGGGTCGACGCCGTCGCAACCGGGGGCGTGCGGGGTGCGGCGGCGCGACGCAATATGTGCGCGGCCGGCGGCAAGCGCGGGTGGCGCGTCACACGCGCCGTTGACCGTCACCGTCACCTGCGGGAAGCCCTCATCGCCACCGAGGCTGACGGAACCGCCGTAGCCGTCGTTGATGTGGGTGATGTAGTAAGTGTGATCACCGGCGAGTGTGGGCGCCACCACATCGAGCGGGCCGCCCGACACCGGCCGCGTGCCGACCGACTGGTCTGCGGCCGGCGACGTGACACGCCAGACCTCATTGCCGCTGGTGAGCTGCATGTTGGTGATGGTGTCGATGCAATTGCCGCGCAGCGACACGATGTCAGCGCTGGGCATGGCCGTCGGGCTGCAAACAATCGCCGCCGACACATCGGGGGTGATGGACAGCAGGCAGGGCAAGAGGGCAAGTGGTGAGAGTTGGCTGAACGAAGGAGTTTTCATTTTTGGGACGCGATTTGGGAAAGGGACGGGCGATGCAACCCGCGAGGATCAATGAGCGTTCACGATGATCCGGATCCACGACTCACAAAGGAATCCCCTTTGCGGGTGGTCGTGCCACACCGTTTCCATTTGTTGCAACTCGTTCGCCGACATCCCTCTCATGCGGGGGCACGCGATTGAGCGCGCCATGGGAAAATTTTTGTTTTCCGTTCACGCTTCAGGGAGCCCCATGAAAAACCAAAGATCGTCACTGCACGCCCGCGCTGCCAGCACCGCCGCCCTCACTCTGGCGCTCGCTGCGTCGATCGCACAGGCTCAGACCGTGATGGTTTACGAACCCGGCCAATCACCCTCGGCCCAAGACGTGGCCGACATCCTCTCGCGTGGCGCGAGCGAAAACACCAAGTTGCGCGGCATGCCCAACCAGAATGGCCGCTCACCGTTTGCCCTTTTGGAGCAAACGCCCACCAAGTCGGTCAGCGAAGCCAGCGCCGTGTCGGTGCCGGTTCACTTCGAGTTCGATTCGGCCACGCTGTCGCCCAAGGCCAGAGAGCAGCTCGACATCATTGCGGAGGGCATTCGCCTGACCGAAGGCACGATCAAGGTCGTGGTCGAAGGCCACACCGATGCCAAAGGCAGCCTTGGCTACAACGAGAAGCTCTCCTACCGCCGCGCCGCCGCGGTGCGCGCTTACCTCACGAGCGTGAAAAAGCTGCCAGTGACGCTCCTCGGGGTGGAAGGCAAAGGCCCGCACAAGCTGCTCGACAAATCCAACCCGTACAGCGCGTCGAACCGCCGGGTTCAGTTTCGCGCCGGCTGATCAAGCATGAAACTCATCGGAATGCGGCGGCTGCGCCGGCACGCTGTCGTCAGCGCCCTCGGGTGCTTGGGTTTGATGGGGGGGGCAGGCGCTGTGGCGGCTGACCCGCCGGCCAGCGAGTCGGTGTCAGACGGCCTGGTTCATTGCCTGTTGCCCGGTCAGGTGCGCCGCCTGGGCGCCTTCAGCACCAGCGTGACCCCTCGGCGCGCAACTCGCCTCACGCCGGCGCAATGCGCGGCCGGTGGCGGTGAATACGTGCAACTGCAAGACCACAGCGCCGCGGTGAAGATGTGGTTGCCCATGGCCGCGGAAGGCATCCCCGAAGCCCAAACCACGGTGGCCGAGTTGTTCGACCAGCGTGGCGAGCGCGCGATGGCCAAGTCGTGGTACGAAAAGGCCGCAGCCCAAGGCGACGCGCGCGCCCTCATGGGCCTCGCGGGCTTTTTGGAGCAGTCAGCCTTGTTGGCCGCGGCCAAAGGCGTGTCGTCGCTCGACACACTCAGCCGCGTCAACGACCTCGTCAACAAAGTGACCGGCGGTTTGGTGGCCGGCCTGTCGATCCAGCGCGCCGAGCGTTTGCGCGTGGACATCGTGTCACCCCTTGGTGCCACGCCAGTGCCGCGCGCAGCCGGCAGCCCGGTGGTGCTCGAAAGCCCGGCCGGCCCGCTTGACGTGGTGGTGCGCGTGGCGGGCACCGCCGGCCTGAAGTCGGTGCGTGTGAATGGCCAGGTTCAGCGGCCCGATGCACAGGGTTTGCTGAGCATCCCGGTGACGGTGGGCAGCGACCGCACCACGCTGCTGGTGCAGGCTGAAGACGATGCAGGCGCACAAGCGCAGGCCGAGCTGACGCTGGTGCAACGCTCGGCGCCGCAGAGCGCCACGACTGCGTCTGGCGCGGCGGCATCGGTCACTGCGGCGCTCGATCTCGCGCCACCCGCCACCGGCAACCCAAGCGCCACACCGATGGCGCCGCTCTTGCCCGGCAAACGTTTTGCCTTGGTCATTGCCAACCAGCAATACAAACACTGGACCAAACTCGACACACCTCGCTCCGACGCCCAGGCCGTGGCCGGCGTGCTGAAGCAGCGCTTCGGGTTCGAGGTGACGCTGATACAAGACGTCAACCGCCAGCAGCTGCTGGCCGCGCTCAGCCGCCTGCGCCAGCAGGTGGGGCCGCAAGACCAAGTGGTGGTCTATTACGCCGGCCACGGCCAGATGGACTCCGTCACGGCGCGTGGCTACTGGATTCCCGTCGACGGTGACGAAAAAGACATCGCGCAATGGGTGTCGGTGATCGACGTGACCGACCAGCTCTCGGCCATGACCGCGCGCCACGTGCTGGTGATCGCCGACTCCTGCTACTCGGGCACGCTCACCCGCTCGCTGGTGCCTGCCGTCGACCAGGCGCTGACGCTTGAACAACGCATCAACCCGCTCAAGCAACTGAGCAAGCAGCGCGCACGCGTCGCCATGACCTCGGGCGGCCTGGAGCCGGTGGTTGACGGGGGCAGCGTGGAGCACTCGCTGTTTGCACGCAGTCTGCTCGACGTGCTGGCGCAGGTGAACTCGCCGGTGGCGGCACAAGAGCTGCACAACGCGGTGTCGGCGCGCTTCACCCACCTGGCCAGGCGCTTGAAGATTCAGCAGCAGCCGCAGTACGCGCCGATCGGCTTTGCCGGCCATGAAGCGGGCGACTTCGTGCTGTCGCCCATGTGATCGAGCACCGGCGCGGGCTTACTTCTCGACCACGCTGCCGATCTCGATACGCAAGCCGGACACCCCGGCCGCGACCACCGGCGACTCGCCTTGCAGGTCGCCGGGCCGGGCCTGGCCCTCGCCGCTCTTGCTGACCCGCGCCGTCACCACCACGCGGGGGTAGCTCGACACCTTGGCTGCGGGCCACATGGCCATGCTGTCATCGAGCTTGAACTCCAGGGGCAGGTCTTTGACCTGTTTGCGGATCACGGCCAAGGGCATGGGCGGCCCGTCTACTGCGCGGGCAAAAACGAACACGGTGTCACTCGCGCGGGCCTTGAGCGCGAGTGCCGGAGACAAGGCCACGGTGCCGCTGATGCTGGTGCCCACCGGCCCCGCGACGGCCGGTGTTACCGAGGGCGCGTTGTCGATCAGGGCCGGGGCCGCAGCGACCGGCGGCGACACATCTGCCCCTGCGGCGCTGGCCGCAGGCGGCGCCTTGCGGCTCGCCACCGCATCGGTTTGTGAACCTCCGGAGGTCGACCACCAATACACCAAGCCCACCACCACGTGCGCTGCCGCAGCGGCCGCCAGCCAGGGCAGCCACTTGCCGCGAGCCGGTGATGGTGGTAGTGGTGGCTCGGTCGGCGCCTTTGCCGGTGCAGCCTGAACGATGGTCTGCGGCGTGGCCTCGTTCAGCATCACCGCGTCAATCAGCTTGCGCTCCAGCAGTGCACGCGCCTGTGCGTACTGGGCGTCGTTCACAAAGCCGGTGACATGCGAATCGTGCAGGTCTTGCAGCCGCTGGCGGATTGTCTGAACCTTGTCTTTCATCGGCACTATTGCACCATGGCCGGCCCCGGCCCGACAGCCCCCGAAGCAGGGCAAGCCCCACACCCCTCGGGCACAGGTTTCTTGATGGTGTTCCCACGGTAACTCGGGCAGCGAACCCCGCGTGGCACTACCTGGGAATCGCCGCCCTCGCAGCCACCTCGCCGAGCGGCGTGTAGGTGATGCGGGTGTCCAGCACACCGTCCTTGTCGGTGTCAACCTCCGCGTGGAGCAGCTTGCCCAATTTGAAATGCTCCACACGCAGGGGCAATCCGGTCGACGGGTTGAGGTACTCGCTGGAGTCCAACACACCGTTGACGAAGTGGGAACGCAGGTCACGGAAACCGTCACCATCGGTGTCAACGATCTGGCTGTCGATGCTGCCGAAGCGAAAGCTCATCTGTGTCTCGAACTGGCCGTTGAAGTCGTCGTCCGACTCAGCGGTGTCGAGCAGGCCACGGCGGTCGTAGTAGGCCAAGTAGTCGGGCTTGCCGTCGAGGTTGCGATCGGCCTCGCTGCGCAACAAGCCACCACTCGGGGCGTAAACCCATTTTTCATCGAGCAGGCCGTCGCGGTTGTGGTCCACCCCTTCGGCGGTGACCGCCGAGCGAAAGAAGGCGGCCGTGCCAACCACACCCAGCGCCAGGCCCACCAGGAACACGAGGAACGACTTCGACCGCGGTGGGGGCGGCCGCTCGGGGGTGTGCGACGGTTGTTCGGCGTCCCACAGATCGACCAGCACACGGGCGCGGTCGAAGTCGGGCTCGTCGACCACCAAACGAATCAAGCCCGCCGCCGGCAGCTCGCCCATCGCGCCCTGCAGGTGTTCGCCATGGATGTGGGCGACGATGCCTTCGCGCTTGAGCAGGTCCCGAAGCATGTGGGCTTCAACAGCGCTGGCGGCTTGGTAGAGGGTTTTCATGACGCCAGCAGCCGCACCTTCTTCATCGCGAGCGATGCCGCGGCGTTGCGCGTTTCCACACCGAGCTTCTCGAACACGTGCTCCAGGTGCTTTTTCACCGTGGCCGGGCTGCTGCCGAGGATGTCACCAATGTCGCGGTTGGTCTTACCCTTGACCACCCAGTACAAGACCTCGGCCTCGCGCATGGTGAGCTTGAAGGTCTGCAACACAGCGTCGACCACCGCCGCGTCAGACACCTCGCGCATGACCATCAGCCAGTCGTCGTCGCTGGTGCGCTCTTGCAACGAGAAGACCAGTTGTTTGGGCTCTCGTGTCACGGTGAGCGGTTTGGGCTCGCGGCCTTCGGCGGCCAGGGCCGACTGCTCGCGCAGCCACACCAGCAGCTCCTCGGGCACCTGGCCGGGCGCGACGGCAAAGTAGGTGTGCATCAGCTGGCGCGCGAGCGGCGTCTGCCACACCGCGCGGCCGGTTTTCTGCTCCGCTTTTCCGTCGTAGGTGACGTGCACCGCCATCGTCGCGTGGCCAAACGCGTCGAGTGCATTGCGCGCCTGCCGCGCCTGCCTTGCGCTTTGCATGTGCACCGACATGCGGGCCAGCACCTCCTGCGGGCGGATGGGCTTGGTCACGTAGTCGACCCCACCCGCCGAGAACGCCGCCACCACATGCTCGGTCTCGGTGAGGCCGGTCATGAAGATGATGGGGATGTGCGCCGTTTCGGGCTGCGCCTTCAGGCGACGCGCCACCTCGAAGCCGTCCATGCCGGGCATCACGGCGTCGAGCAGCACCACGTCGGGCAGGGTTTGCGCGGCGCGTTGCAGGGCGCTCTCGCCGTTGGTCGCTACCAGCACGGTGTAGCCGGCTTCGTCGAGCGCGTCGTGCAGCAGCGAAAGGTTGTCGGGCACGTCGTCGACGATCAGCACCACGTCGCTGGCGGTGCGATCGGGCAGGCGGGCGTTGTCAGAGCGTGGGTTGGTCATGGAGCGCACGGCGCACGAGGCCGCTCATCGCGTCGAGTTGGAAGTTGCGCGCGAGGCCTCGCAGGTGATCCACGAAGCTGGCGTGGGCTGCATTCTCGCCTTCGATCTCGTCGAGCTTTTTCACGATGCCGCGGAAGTAACCCAGGCTGATGAGTTCGTCGAGCGCTTTGAGCTGGTTTTCAGTCGGCAGCACCCAGCTCGCTGGGGCCGGCGGCGCGCTGGTGCTGGCGCTCTCGCGCGGCAGCTCCAGCCACTCGAGCGCGAGGCGTGCGCCCAGCCAGTCGAGCAACTCGTGCACACGCACGGGTTTGAGCACAAAGTCTTTCGGGGTGATGCCGACATCGTTTTCCAGGTCTTTGTCGAACGCGTTGCCGGAGACGATGGCAATCGGCGAGGCACTCAGGTGTTGCGAGCGGATGGCGCGGATGGTGGCCCAGCCGTCGATGCCCGGCATGGCCAGGTCCATCAGGATGGCGTGCGGCGCGAAGCCAGCCACCACTTCCAGGCACTCATGGCCCGAGGCGGCCTGCTTCAGCTCGAAGCCCAGCGGCTGCAGCACCGTCACCAGCAGCGAACGGTCGACCTCTTCGTTGTCGACGATCAAGATGCGCTGACGCTCGCCACGGTAGCCGGTGCGTGCGGCACGCGGCACCTCGAGCGCAGCCACCGCGCCGCGCGCTTCAGGCAGGAAGAGGCGGATGCGAAAGACAGTTCCCACGCCCTGGGTGCTGCTCACCGTCATCTCGCCGCCCATCAGGTCGGTGAGCATCTTGCTGATGGTCAAGCCGAGGCCCGTGCCGCCACTCGTCGCCTCGGAGCCGCGCGCAAAGGGCTCAAAGATGTGCTCGATCTCGTCGGCCGCGATGCCAGGGCCGGTGTCTTCGATCTCGAACAAGGCCATCTCACGCGCATAACGCAAGCGAAACACCACCCTGCCGGTGTGCGTGAACTTGACCGCATTGCCCAGCACGTTGATGAGAATCTGCTGCAGCCGCTTTTCATCGGCGCGCACCACCTCGGGCAACACATCGGCCAGCTCGGCACGAAATTCGATGCCCTTGCCGGCGGCTTGCAGCTCGAACATGCGCACGATCTGCTGCACACAGTCGCGAAAACGCAGTGGCTTGGACTCCAGGCGCAGCTTGCCGCCTTCGATGCGCGCGATGTCGAGCGTGCCTTCGATCAGTGAGAGCAGGTGGTCGCCGCCGCGGCGGATCACGCTCACTGCCTGCTTGCGGTGAGCGGGAATCGACGCGTCTTCTTCCAGCAGCTGCGCATAACCGAGGATGCTGTTGAGCGGCGTGCGCAGCTCATGGCTCACGGTCGTGATGTAGCGGCTCTTGGCCTGGTTGGCGAGCTCGGCCTGGTGCCGCGCGCCTTCGGCTTGCAGTTTGGCGTCTTGCAACTGCAGGTCGGTCTGGCGGTGCGAGTCGATCTCGCGGCGCAGTGCAATCGTCTGCTCGTGCACCGCCTGTGTCTGACGATTCGACTCTTCCTGCGCCACCTGGCGGCTCTTGTGGGTGAGCACCAGCCACCAGGCCACCACACCACTCACCAGCAACAAGGCGGAAAAGGCCTTGATGAACCCGAGCCGCAACGTGGGCCCGAAGGTCAGCGCGTTTTCGCCCATCGCGCGCAGCTCCTGGTGGTAGAGCAGGCCGAACAGGCCGGCCAGCACCGGCACCACAATGGCCATCAACAGCAGGTAGTGGCCGAGGCCGGTGTCGATGTAGGGCCACGCACGTTTGGGCAGCAGCGCGCGCAGTGCCGCGGCCCACTGCGCCGACAGCCTTGCATCGGGTTTGCACAGGTCGTTGCAGCGTGCGTCGAGCGTGCAGCACAGCGAGCAGATGTTGCCGAGATACGCGGGGCAATGCGCCATGTCATCCCCCTCGTACTCGCGCTCGCAGATCACGCAGCTTTGCAGGCCGGTGAAGAGGCCCGGCTTCACTTCAGACCCGACGGGTGCCGGGCCGCCCCAAGGCCGACGGGCGCCCGCCGCAGGCGACTGGGGGTGGTCATGCCTGGCGATGTAGTACTTGCCTTTGGTGAGCCAGGCAATCAACGGCGAGACCACCATCGCGGTGACGAGTGCGATCAGTGCCGAGAACGCTTCAGCCAGGGGGCCGAAAACACCGAGGTAGGCCGTGACCGACAGCACCGACGCCGCGACCATCGCCCCCACGCCCACCGGGTTGATGTCGTAGAGGTGCGCCCGCTTGAACTCGATGCCGGGCGGCGAGAGGCCCAGCGGTTTGTTGATCACCAGATCGGCCACCACCGCCATCAGCCACGAGATTGCCAGGTTGGAGTAGAGCCCGAGCACGCCGCCCAAGGCCTTGAACACGTCGAGCTCCATCAGCATCAACGCGATCATGGTGTTGAACACCACCCACACCACACGCCCCGGGTGGCTGTGGGTGAGGCGCGCGAAGAAGTTGCTCCAGGCAAGCGACCCCGCGTAGGCGTTGGTCACGTTGATCTTGAGCTGCGAGATCACCACGAAGAGGGCCACCGCTGCCACCGCCCAGCCCGGCCGCGCAAACACGTATTCGTAGGCGGCCAGGTACATCTGGTTCGGGTCGACCGCACGGTCGAGCGGCACCGAGTGGCTGATGGCGAGGTAGGCCAGCAAGGCCCCGCCCAGCATCTTGAGCACGCCCAAAATCACCCAGCCCGGCCCGCCGATCAGCACACCGGCCCACCAGCGGCGGCGGTTGGCGGTGGTCTTTTCGGGCATGAAGCGCAGGTAGTCGACCTGCTCGCCCATCTGTGTGATGAGCGCGATGCCCACCGTCATGGCCGCGCCGAACAGGTACACGTTGAATTTGGTGCCCTGCCCTTCACCGCCGCCGTAGTTCGCCAGGTCGTTCAAAACGTTGGGGTTGTACTTGAAGACAAAGATGTAGGGCACGACCAGCATCACCAGCCACAGCGGCTGCGTCCATACCTGCAAGCGGCTGATCGCCGTGACACCGTGCGTGACCAGCGGGATGACCACCAGCGAACAGATCAAATAACCCCAGGCGGGCGGGATGTCGAAGGCCAGCTCCAGCGCATAGGCCATCACGGCCGCTTCGAGCGCGAAGAAGATGAAGGTGAAGCTCGCGTAGATGAGCGAGGTGATGGTCGAGCCGATGTAGCCAAAGCCGGCGCCGCGGGTGAGCAGGTCCATGTCGAGCCCGTGGCGGGCGGCATAGATGCTGATGGGCAGGCCGGCCAGGAAGATGATCAGCCCGGTGGCCAAGATGGCCCAGAAGGCGTTCAAGAATCCGTACTGCACCAGCAGCGTGGCGCCCACCGCTTCGAGAATGAGGAACGAGGCCGCGCCGAAGGCGGTGTTGGCCACGCGCATCTCACTCCACTTGCGAAAGCTGTGCGGCGTGAAACGCAGCGCGTAGTCTTCCATCGTCTCGCGCGCGACCCAGCTGTTGTAGTCGCGGCGCACTTTGACCACCCGCTGCACCGCGCCTTCCGGCTGCACTGAATGGGTGCGGCCGGTGGGCGCAAGCGCCGGGCCGAGGCGCGGGTTGTCGGGCGTCGACGAGGTGGCAAGCTTCATGCGTTGCTTAGGCGCAAGCACCATGCCACGGCGGGTGGCTGCGCCCTAACATGTGGCATACCTTCTGCTTCTTGCACCACCATGGAACTCACTCCCCGCGAAAAAGACAAGCTGCTGATCTTCACGGCCTCGCTCTTGGCCGAGCGCCGCAAGGCCCGTGGGCTCAAGCTCAACTACCCCGAGGCCGTGGCCTTGATCAGTGCCGCCATCATGGAAGGCGCCCGCGACGGCAAAACCGTGGCGGCGCTCATGAGTGAGGGCAAAACCGTGCTGACGCGCGCCGACGTGATGGACGGCATTGCCGAGTTGATCCCCGAGATCCAGGTCGAAGCCACCTTCCCTGATGGCACCAAATTGGTGACCGTGCACCAACCCATTGCATGAGCTGCCACATGAATTCCCAGGAGATGTTTTGATGATCCGCACCTCGCTTTGCGCCACAGCCCTTGCAGCCCTGCCTTTGACGGCGCTGGCCCATGAGGGACACGGCGCCACCGCCATGCACTGGCACGCCACCGACACCTGGGGCTTCATCGTGACCGTCGCCCTGGTCGGTGCGGCCCTCTGGTTCGCCCGGAGGAAGTGACATGACACCGGGCGAACTGTTCACCGACGGCCCCGACATCGCCATCAACACCGGCCGCCGTGCGGTCACGCTGGTGATCGAAAACAGCGGCGACCGGCCGATCCAGGTCGGCTCGCACTACCACTTTGCCGAGACCAACGCGGCGCTCCAGTTCGACCGCGTCGCCGCGCACGGCATGCGCCTGAACATCGCCTCAGGCACCGCGGTGCGCTTTGAGCCGGGGCAGCAGCGCACGGTGGAGCTGGTGGACTTCGCCGGTGAACGAAAAATTTACGGCTTTCGCGGCCTGGTGCAAGGAGCAATCTGATGCCCCCACGTTCATCACTTCGTGTATTTACTGCCC
>JBBRFR010000122.1:0-10247 GCA_038241485.1 Burkholderiales bacterium | reverse complement strand
CAGCCAGTTCAGCGCACAAGGCGCCGCGCTGGCCGGGCGCAGCGACAACCAGTTCCTCGTGCTCAGCGTGCAGCACGAAGCTGCCAACAACCTGGGCAGCGAAGCCGCCCAGCTGCTCAAGAGCACCGAGCTGGAGGCTGGTAGCTACCGCAACCAGTTCCAGGCCGTGCCGGCTGTCGCCACGCTGGTGCCCGCCTTCGTGCCCAAGCCGAGCGCACGCGTGCAGACGGGATGGTCATGGTTGTTGTGGTTGGGATGGCAGCCGGCGTGCTGGGTTTTCTTGCGATCCTGTGTGGCAGGGTTACTGCCTACGTTCCCGACGCCAATCGCCTGAGAAAGGTCATTGGGTGAGTGCGTGCCGGTCACAGAGACGAGCCAATACCCCCCGTTTTCCGTTTCCTGCCCTGTGAATCAGATGCCGTGATGATGAGGAGGGGGCCTGCAGCATGCGTGCCCCTGGGATACTGCAAGCCATGTCGCCGCCCCTGTCTGAAAAGCGCCTGCGTGTGCTGCACCTGGAAGATTCCGAGCTGGATCACCAGTTGATGCTGGCTCACCTGCGGCGCAGCGGCCTGGTGGTCGACGCCGTGCGAGTGGACACCGAGGCCGAGTTCTTGATGGCCATCGAGCCCGAACAAGACTGGGACGTGGTGGTCTCCGACTACAACCTGCCCGGGTTCTCGGGCCTGGTGGCGCTTGACCTGCTGAAGGCCAGCGCCCAGATGATCCCGTTCATTCTGGTGTCGGGCGAGATCGGCGAAGACACGGCGGTCGAGGCCATGCGCAACGGCGCCAGCGATTACCTGCTCAAGAACAACCTCACCCGCCTCGGCCCGGCGCTGTTGCATGCGGTAGAAACGCACGAGCTGCTGCTGGCGCGCCAGCGCGCCGACTGGGAGTTGGGCGAATCCAAGCAGCGGGTGCACGAGCTGGCGCAGCACTTGCAGACCAGTGTCGAGCTGGAGCGCGCCGCGATTGCGCGAGAAATTCACGACGACGTGGGGGGCTCGCTCACCGCGCTGAAGTTCGACCTGGCCTGGATCGCCCGGCATTCCGATTCGCCCGAGGTGACAGCGCGCGTCAACTCAGCGCTGGAGACCGTGAGCCACGCCATCGAGGCCAGCCAGCGGGTGATGCACAACCTGCGCCCGGCCATCTTGGAGCAGGGCTTGATCGCCGCCCTGCAGTGGATGGCCAGCCGTTTCGAGAAGCGCACCGGCATCACCTGCGAGTTCCGCTCGCGCCATGAGCACCTGAGCCTGCCCGCCGGCGTGCCGCTGGTGGCCTACCGCACGGTGCAAGAGGCGCTGACCAATGTGTCCAAGCATGCGCAGGCGAGCCAGGCGCACATCGACCTGTCGCTCGCCGGCGGGGTGTTGTCGCTGGAGGTGAGCGACAACGGCCGCGGCCTCAGCCAGGACGACCTGGCCAAGGCGCGCTCCTTCGGCATCCGCGGCCTGCACGAGCGGGCCGGCACGGTGGGCGGCTGGGTCGACCTGAGCAGTGGGCCGGGGGGCACCACGCTGATCCTGTCGGTGCCGCTGGGGCCCGAAGATGGTGTTGACCTCGAGTTGACCGAGCCCGGCACACCGCTCGAAGACTCTTCCAGCCCCTACGACCCGACGGTCTGGGGCGCTCTATGATGGCCTTCCATCTCTCGCAGTGATTCCATGATCAAAGTCCTGCTCTGCGACGACCACGCGCTGATCCGGCGCGGCATCCGAGACACCTTGTCCGATGCGCCCGACATCCAGGTCATCGGCGAAGCCGGCGACTACGGTGAGCTGCGTGCCTTGATGCGCACGGTCGGCGAAGCTGATGTGCTGGTGCTCGACATCAACCTGCCCGGGCGCAGCGGCCTTGATGTGCTGCATGTGCTGAAAGACGAAGGCACGAGCATGCGGGTGCTGGTGGTGTCGATGTACCCCGAAGACCAGTACGCCCTTCGCGCCTTGCGCGCCGGGGCATTTGGTTATGTGAACAAAGGCGGTGACCCGCAGCTGATCGTGGCGGCAGTGCGCACGGTGGGGCAGGGACGCAAGTACGTCACACCCGAGATTGCACAGATGCTGGTGGAGAGTTTGACGACGCCCGGCACCGAGGCGGCGCACGAAAAACTGTCGGACCGTGAGCTGCAGACGCTGGTGATGATTGCCTCTGGGAAGAGGCTGTCTGACATCGCCGAGGAGCTGACTTTGTCGCCGAAGACCGTGAGCGTTTACCGGGCGCGGGTGCTCGAGAAGCTGGGGCTTTCCAACAACTCCGAGATGACGGTCTACGCCATTCGCAACGGGCTGGTCGGCTCGGAGTAGGGCGGGCCCAGGGCGCTACGGCGGCGCGGGGCGCACCAGCCCGACCATCAAGGCCTGCCGTGCCACCGGTCGTGGCAGGTGGTAGATGGTGTCGTTGAGGTGGCGCGCCACCTGCAGGATGTCTTCGTCGTTCCAGCCCAGTTTGGCATTGGCCTGCCAGCGCCGCACTTGCACCAGCAGGCTGTCCCAGTCGGTGACCAGTCGTTTGTCACGCCAGTGGATCTGCGTGCCGTGGCATGCGATGCAGTGCGTGGTGTAGAGCAACTCGCCGCGTGACTGGGCTTGTGCCGGCGCGGCGAAGGCCAGTAGCGCCATGCAGGCCACCAGCAGCCAGGTGGCGCAGGGGCCGCTCACTGGAGTACCTTTGTGCTGCGCACTCCGGTATTCGCTGTGGGGGCGGCCCGGCGAGTTCATGGGCGCTCGGTGTGCATGGCGTCGCACATGGTCGTGCGCAACTGGCTCAGTGCTTGCGCGCATTCCAGCACGCCGACCCGGGTGGCGGCAGTGGCCGGGCCTGCGCCGGGCACCTCGGCCATGGTGGCCTCCAAGGCGTCCATGCTCAGCCTGAGTCGCTCAATGACGGCGCCGAACAGCAGATCCCAGTCCTCGAGTGCGGCTCCCGCGGCCAGCTCGTTCTCGGCCAGGCGCGGCTCAAGCTCGGGCGCGGACTGAGTGGGGATCAGCATTGACATCATTCTGTAGGCCAGCTGCTGGAAGTTGGGCAAGTGCACAGCGTCGTGGGCAATGAACATGACTGGCTCCTTGGTGGGTCAAGCCCGCACGGGGCGGCTCGGGTGAGATTCGCGTCACCAGTCCCATTTGTAACAAGTGCGCGGGGCGAACTCCGTACGGTAGCGAACACTAACAGGGGCAAATTGCCTCGAGTTGACCTATGTCAATCGGGTGTCTGGGGGTTGGTCGTGCCGCCGTTCGCGTTGGTTGTTCTTCAGACTTGCGGCGGGTGCATCGGGCCATCGGGCTGTCGTTGCTTCGTTTGACTGTTCGGGCTGAACCCCGTATTCCCGATCGCCCTGACGCTTTGACTGGGCTCAGGGTCAAAGGCCTCGTCGAAGGGGGCGGGCGCAGCACGGGCGCTGGTGAAGCGCGACAAAGAAAACGGCGACCCGCCGGCCGCCGTTGATCCAAGTCGAAGCGAAGAAAGCTCAGAACCCCAAGCTCGCCGGCAATTCACTCATTCCCGTCTGGTGTCAGGCCGCCGCGTCGGTGTACAGACGGAAGCCGCCCACCGTGGTGTTCAGGTGAATCGCCTGTTCCTTCAAGCTCTCAGCTGCCGCGGCCGATTCTTCAACAAGAGCCGCGTTCTGTTGTGTGCCCTGATCGATGGACGACACCGCCTGGCTCACCTCAAGCAGGCCGGAGGCCTGCTCGCTGGTGGCGTTGCTGATCTGCGAAATCAATTCCGCCACCCGCGCCGCTGAATTCACGACCGCGGCAACTGTTTGGCCAGCGTCACCCACGAGCTTCGATCCTTGGTCGACCTTCTCGACGTTGGCCGCGATGAGCGACTTGATCTCGCGCGCAGACGTGGCCGAACGCTGCGCCAAATTGCGAACTTCGCTCGCCACGACCGCGAAGCCGCGGCCTTGTTCGCCTGCGCGCGCAGCTTCCACGGCGGCGTTGAGTGCGAGGATGTTGGTCTGGAAGGCGATTGCGTCAATGACGCTGACGATGTCGGAGATCTTGCGCGACGAATGTGAGATGGCATCCATCGTGCTCACCACATCACTCACACGCTGGCCGCCGACGCCTGCTTCTCGGGAGGCTTCGCTCGCAAGGTGGGTCGCGTTGCGGGCCGCTTCGGCCGTGCGCTTGACGGACTCTGACAACTGCTCGATGGTCGACGTGGTTTGTTGCAAGGCAGACGCCTGTTGCTCGGTGCGCGCTGAGAGGTTTTGGTTGCCCGAAGCGATTTCGCCCGATGCACTACGGATGCGTTCAGACGACACATTTATCGTGCTGATCACGTCGCGCAAGCGCGTCGCCATGCGGTCGAGCGAGCGAATCAGCGCCCCGATTTCGTCGGTGCTGTTGTGCTTGAGGCTGACGCCGAGGTTGCCTGCGGCCACTTGGTCAGCCAGTTCGACGGCCTTCTTCAAGGGATGCGTGATCGAGCGGGAGACGACCCACCCAGCACCCACGGCGCAGGTCAGGCCCACGACGGCGGCGATCAACATCAGCAGCGCCGCGCGTGAGGTATCGCTACTCAACGCGGCGCTTGCACGCTGCCCGCGCTCGCGCTGCAGTACGGCGTAGCGCTCGATCTTCTCGCGCTGCTTGCCCGACAGCGCGGCGAGGTTGGTCGTGAGGATCTTGGCGGCCTCTTCAGGGAAGAAGGCCAAAGCCATCGCAATCGCCTTCTCGGAGATGGGCCCGTATTGGGTATTGAGTTGCTGAGTGACCTTGATCAGCTCACGCTCCTCGTCGGTGCCCTCGCGCTCGGCGAGTTTCGCGAGCGTTGCCGTCATGTCCTTGCCGGAGGCTCGCGCCAGCCCGGCGTGTCTTTGCATTTCGTCGGCATCGCCCAGCAGACCGATATGCCGCATTTGCACGTCTCGCGTCAGTTGAAGCGTGACCAGACGGTCGGCCAGGTCGAGGCGCTCCTGAACGCTCGTCATCTCCACGTTGATGACGTGCTTCGCACGCTGTGCATTCAATATGCCCAGCGCGCAAACGCCCAGCAGAAGAATGGACAGCAGGCCAAAGCCTGCTGCCAGACGCTGACCCACGGAGAGGCGGTTTAGGAGACTCATTTGATTTCCTGATTAGCGACGCACCTCAGCCAAGCTCCGTTCGCCCCGACCCTTCGGTATCTCAGGACAGGGCAAGTCGAAGGGCTGCGCAAGGCTTCGATCCGCGAAGCGGACCCTGTCGTCAGCATGTCGAAGGGTCAGCCCGAACTGTGGGAGGGGTAGGGCAGCTGAGCTTGGTCACTAATCAGGTTTGATTTCGTGGCCGCAGGCGGTCTGGCGAGGCTTACTTGTAAACGCCAGCGCAGATGACGAAGTTGCCCGACGGCTCGCAGTAGGTTGTCTTGGCCTCGATTTCTTTGGTCATGGGGTGGGGCCACTTGTAGTCGGTCCAGCCTGACTGGCCCGACTTGGCGCGTGCGATTTGTTCGCCGACGAAGGGTTTCCCGTCGACGTCCTTGAGTGCGATCAGATCGCGACCAATTAGCTTTTCGTTGGAACCATGCGCCGCGACTTTGCCGTTCATGTCAAGAACGTAAACGTACAGATCGCGGTCGGTGAAGGTACCGCCCTTCTGGCTGAAATCGGCAAACGCCTTGTCGTTGCCGGCCGACTTCATGTGGCCGGCGGCCTTCTTGACGATGGCCTGGGCTTCGTCTTTCGTGGCGAACTTGGCCTGTGCGTGGGCAGCACCGGTAAATGCCAGAAGTGAAGCGAGGGCGATGATTGATGAGCGCATTGTGATAATTCCTTGGTGGCGTGCCGGTTGGGGCAATCTGCCTGGGTTGATGACAAACTTTCTTCGCTTTGCGTGGGCGCGCGGCGGCGCCCCTTCTTCATAACGGTTGGACACTCAGGCGCGTGCTCCCAAGCGAGGTTCAGAACCCCAAGCTCGCCAGCAGGTCATCCACTTCGGTTTGATTCGCCACCACGTCGGTGCGGCCTTTGGGGTTGACCACCGGGCCGTTGAGCGTCGCGGTGCTGTGCTCGATCACCTTCTGTGCCTCCGGCGGTGCGGCTTGCACCAGCAGCTTCACCAAGCTGTCTTCCAGATCAGCGGCGAGCGACACCACCTTGGCCACCACCTGGCCGGTGAGGTCATGGAAGTCTTGCGCCATCATGATGTCGGTCAGGTGCCGGTCGATGCGCGCGGTGGCGGCTTCTACGTCGCTCACGAAGTTCATCACCGAGCCCGAGGCCACGGCCTTCACCGGGTCGGCCACGATGGCGGCCGCAATGCGGCGTGTTTCGGCCGCGATCGCGTTGTGCTCGGTCTTGGCTTGGTCGACTGAGTTCAGCACCTTGTTGGCTGCGGCGCCCGTTTTTTCGGCGATGTAGTTCAGGCGGCTGCGTGCGTCGGGAAGGTTGTTCGCAGCGTCTTGCAGCTTGGGCATCACGCCCAGCTGGTGCAAGGTGTCGTGCAGCTGGCGGGTGATGAGCCCGAGCTGCTGAAACACCTCGGGCGAGGCCGCGGCGTGGGCCGGGGCTGGATTCGCCAGCACAGCCATGTTGTCCATCTTCATGTGGATCTCCCTCAGGCCGCAGTGGCCAGTTTTTGCATGATCTTCTGAACCTTCTCTTCCAAGGTGGCCTTGGTGAAAGGTTTGACGATGTAGCCGGCGGCGCCGTCTTGCGCGGCACGCACGATGTCTTCTTTGCGCGCTTCGGCCGTGACCATCAGCACCGGGATGTGCTTCAGGCTGGCTTCGGCCTTGATGGCGGCGAGCAGCTCAAAGCCGTTCATGTTGGGCATGTTGATGTCGCTCACCACGAAGTCGAACTTGCCGTTCTTGAGCAGGTTCAGCGCGGCGACGCCGTCTTCGGCCTCTTCGGCGTTGTTGTACCCGAGCTCCTTCAGCAGGCCGCGCACGATGCGCCGCATGGTGGAGAAGTCGTCGACGATCAGGAATTTCATGTCAGGGTTGCTCATGGCGGGCCTCGCGTGGTGCTACTGCGGCTGTTATCGGGCGTTCGGGTTGGATATTGAGGGCACAGTTGGCGTCTCGGCCAAGCTTGCTGCACTGGCCGCCGTTTGCGCGGGTTCGGCAGGCTCCTCAGGGCTCTTCTGGAAAAAGCGGTCTTCCGCGTCACGGTTCATCACGATGATGCTGATGCGCCGGTTGCTCGGGCTGAGTGGGTCTTCACGTTGAAACGGCACGCTCGAGGCCAGGCCCTGCACGCGCAAGATCCGGTCGGCCGGCAACCCCCCGCCGATCAGCTCGCGGCGCGAGGCGTTGGCCCGGTCGGCCGACAGCTCCCAGTTGCCATAACCCAGACCGTTGCGGTCGCCCGCAAAAGGCTGGGCGTCGGTGTGGCCTTCGAGCGTGAGGCGGTTGGGCACCTCGGCGAGCACGGCGCCGATCTCCTGCAGCAGCTCACGCATGTAGGGTTTCACGATGGCGCTGCCGCTGTCAAACATGGGCCGGTTTTGTTCATCGACGATCTGGATGCGCAGGCCGTCGGGGGTCATGTCGAGCTTGATCTGGCTCTTGATGGCGCCGAACTTGGGGCTGTTGGCCAGCACCTCTTCCATCTGCTTCTTGATCTGCTCCAGCTTGCCGGCCTCGGCCGCACGCTGCTCGGCGCGCATGGCGGCGAGGTTGATGGTGCTCTTGGTGGTGGCGATGTCGCCGCGTTTGACCTGGCCGCCGGCGCGGGTGAGGTCGGTGCCACCGCCCTTGACCACGTGGGACGAGTCGCCCGAGCCGCTGCCGCCGCTCAAGAGCGCCACGCGCAGCGGCGCTTGAAAGTAGTCGGCAATGCCCTTCTTGTCGCCCTCGGTGGTGGAGCCGAGCAGCCACATGAGCAGAAAGAACGCCATCATGGCCGTCACGAAGTCGGCGTAAGCGATCTTCCAGGCGCCACCATGGGCAGCGTGACCGCCCTTCTTGATGCGCTTGATGATGATCGGTTGTAGCTTCTTGGAATCGCCAGCCATGGTGGGTTCTCAGCTTGTGGCCACGACGGAAGTGGGCGAATTGTTTTTCGACGCAAAGACGCAAAGAACCGCAAAGAACGCAAAGGAATTCAAGCCTTGCTTCTTTTGCGACCTTTGCGTCTTTGCGCCTTTGCGTTGAAAGACAGTGGATGAAAGCCAGTTGACGGCGTTCACTTCTTGCCTTTCACATGCGCTTCCAATTCGGCGAAGTTGGGTCGCTCGGTCGAGTACAAGACCTTGCGGCCGAACTCCACCGCCACCTGCGGCGCATAGCCCTGCATGCTGGCCAAGAGCGTGGTCTTGATGCATTGCAGCTCTTTGCCGCTCTCGTCGTTCTTCTGCTCCATGAGGCCACCCAGGGGCTCGACGATGCAGTACGCCAACAAGATGCCCAGAAAGGTGCCGACCAGGGCCGAGCCGATCATGCCGCCGAGAATGGCGGGTGGCTGGCCCACCGAGCCCATGGTGTTCACGACACCCAGCACTGCCGCGACGATGCCGAAGGCCGGCAAGGCACCGGCCAGTTTGGCAATCGCGCTCACGGGGGCATAGGCCTCGTGGTGATGGGTTTCGATCTCGCTGTCCATCAGGCTTTCGATCTCGTGGGCGTTCAGGTTGCCCGAGACCATCATGCGCAGGTAGTCGGTGATGAACTCGACCACGTGGTGGTCGTTGCCCACGGTGGCGTATTTCTGAAACACCGCCGAGCTGTGCGGGTCGTCCACGTCTTTTTCGATCGACATCAGGCCCTCTTTGCGGGCCTTTTGAAGCAGGTCATAGAGCAGCGCGAGCAGCTCCATGTAGCGCGCCTTGGTGTACTTGCTGCCCTTGAGCAGCTTGGGCAGGGCCGACATCGTGGCCTTGAGCACCTTGGGCTGGTTGGCCACCACGAAGGCGCCCAACGCACCACCCAGAATCGCCATCAGTTCAGTCGGCAACGCCTTCAAGATCACGGAGATGTTGCCACCGTGAATGATGTAGGCCCCGAAGATGCACCCCAGGGCGACGCTGTAGCCGATGAAAACAAACATGGTTGAGTGGTTTGGTTGCTGGAGGCTCGCTACGGTCGCTGCCAATGAGCCTCAGCCCTATATCGGCCTGAACGCCGCGTGCTTGAGCGAGTGTGTGCGTCTGGTGGCCGATTCGATCGCCTCAACAGCGAGGCAATCCCGGCGCAGAAACACGGCTCATTGCGCGCTGGTGCGCTTTCCCTTTTCCGCGACAACTCCGTTTCCGTTCGCGCAGAGCCTGTCGAAGTGCCAGCGCTGAGGTGCACGCTGGCTTCGATCCGCAAAGCGGACCCTGTCCTGAGCCTGCCGAAGGGTCAGCCCGACCGGAGCTTGATTCCGCAAATTTTGAAAAGCTCAATGGCCAGTGACTGGCAGCTCACGAGGAGGCAAATTGAGCTGGCCGCGTGGTGGCGTCGCCTGCCAGCTTGAATAGGCTGACAACCTTGGCCAGCTCGGCCGCCTGATGCTTCAGGCTTTCAGCCGCCGCCGCGTTTTCTTCCACCAAGGCCGCGTTTTGCTGTGTTACTTGGTCGAGCTGAGTCACGGCTTCGCCGACTTGGTTGATGCCGGTGGATTGTTCGACGCTGGCGCTTGAGAGCTCGCTGATGAGTTGGCTCACGCGCTCGACCTGCGAGACGATTTCAGACATCGACTCACCCGCTTCGTTGACTTGGCGCGCGCCGATTTCAACCTTCTCGACGCTGGCGCTGATCAGCGATTTGATCTCTTTGGCCGCCTCGGCAGATCGCCCAGCCAGGTTGCGCACCTCGCTGGCCACCACCGCGAAGCCGCGGCCCTGCTCGCCGGCTCTGGCGGCCTCTACCGCAGCGTTCAGGGCCAAGATGTTGGTTTGGAACGCGATGCCGTCGATCACGCCGATGATGTCGGCGATCTTCTTGGACGACGCGGCTATGTCGCCCATGGTGCTGACCACGGTGCCAACCATCTCGCCACCTTTGACGGCGGCGGCCGAAGCGCTCGTGGCCAGTTGATTGGCTTGGCCCGCTGTGGCGGCACTCGTCTTCACGGTGCCCGAGAGCTGCTCCATCGACGCAGCGGTTTGCTGCAGGTTGCTGGCCTGCGTTTCGGTTCGTTGGCTCAGGTCCAAATTGGCCATGGCGATTTCTTGCGAGCCGGTGGCGATGGAGTCAGAGGCGCTGCGCACCAGCCCCACCACGTGCGCCAGGCTGGCCAGCATGCTGCCCAAAGAAGACAGCACGCAGCCCCCCTTTGCATGCTCGGCGCCCGGCCAGGGGGTCAGGTTGCCGTCGGCCCCCCG
>JBBRFR010000121.1:0-10333 GCA_038241485.1 Burkholderiales bacterium | reverse complement strand
TTTGGGCGAGGGGTTGTCATCATCACTGCGGCGGCTCGCGCATCTTGTAGCCGGCGCCCCGCACGGTGAGGATCAGCTGCGGGCGCATCGGGTCAGCCTCCAGCTTGGCCCGCAAGCGGTTGATGTGGGTGGTGACGGTGTGCTCATAACCGTCGTGCGTGTAACCCCACACCGCATTGAGCAGCTGCGCGCGCGAGAACACATGCCCTGGGTGGCTCGCGAAGTGCAGCAGCAGGTCGAACTCCAGCGCGGTGAAGTCGAGCAGCTCGCTGTGGTAACGCACCTGGCGCTTGGTCGGCAGGATCTCCAGGTCGCCATTGCGCAGCGCGCCCGGCTGGGCCTGGCTGCCCGATTGCGCGGCGCGCAGCAGGTCGGCACGGCGCAGCAAGGCCTTCACACGCGCCAGCAGCTCGGCCAGTGAAAAGGGCTTGGTCAGGTAGTCGTCGGCGCCCAGCTCCAGGCCCAGCACGCGGTCGAGCTCGGTGGCGCGGGCGGTGAGCATCAGGATGGGTGAGCTGCGGCCGCGCGCGCGCAGCGCCTTGCAGACCTCCAGCCCGTCCAGGCCCGGCATCATCAAATCGAGGATCAACAGGTCGCTTGCCTGCTCGTGCTGACTCGCCAGCGCCGCGGGCCCGTCGGCGACGGTCGTGACCTCGTAGCCGGCGTTGCGCAGGTTGAGCGCGATCAGCTCGCGGATGTCGGTCTGGTCTTCGGCGACGAGGATGGTGGCGGGCATGGCGGAATTGTCGTGGCTGAGCCGCCGTTCTTACGCAAATGTGATTAGCGACGTACCTCCGCCAAGCTCCGTTCGCCTTGAGGTATCGAAGGGCTGCGCAAGGCTTCGATACCTCAGCCCGAACGGTGCTGGGGCAAGGCAGCTGAGCTTGGTCACTAATCTGGTACGCAAATGTGATCTGGCTGTGATGTTTGGCGAGGGTGCTGCGAGGTGCGGCCGCGACAGTCTCCTCACCGAATCGCACCCCCCAGGACGCCCCATGAACAGCACCGCCCAAGCCGCCTTTGCCACCCCGTTCATGCCGGTGAGCTGGCACGAGATGGTCTCGCACCGCAGCTACCTGGTGCGCTTCGCCCAGCGCAAGCTGCACGACCCGATGCTGGCCGAAGACGTGGTGCACGACGTGTTCGAAGCCGTGATCTCGGGCCGCGCCGCGTTTGCCGGGCGCGCCGCGCTGCGCTCCTGGCTCACCGCCATCTTGAAACACAAGATCGTTGACCTGGTGCGCAGCCGTGTCGGCCTGGACAGCCTGGACGAGCAGGCGTTGGACGACGCCACCTTGGCGATGGAATGCCCGCAGCCGCAGCCCGACGAGTTGGCCGAGCAGCGCGAGCAACTGCGCCACACCCTGGCGCGCATCGAGGCGCTGCCCAGCGGCCTGCGCGACGTGATGCGCTTGCGCGTGCTGCAAGACCAGCCCACCGAGGCGGTGTGCGAGGCGCTCGCGATCAGCGAAGACAACCTCTTCGTGCGGCTGCACCGGGCGCGCAAGCAGCTCTTGTCCTGAGCCAGCATGAAGGGGTGAAGTGCGAGCCAATTTGCACTGGCATGCGCCCTGCATGAGGGTCGCGGCGGGTATCCTCGCCCCAAATTCCACCCAAAGGCTGTGCCATGCCCCAAACCATCCCTGCCACGCTGATCCCCGGGGACGGCATCGGCCCTGAAATCGTCGACGCCACCCTGCAAGTGCTCGACGCCGTGGGGGCCCCCTTCGTGTGGGATCGCCAGATCGCCGGCCTGGGGGGTGTGGCGGTGGCGGGCGATCCGCTGCCGCAGGCCACGATCGACAGCATCCGCCGCACCCGCCTGGCGCTCAAGGGGCCGCTGGAAACGCCCTCGGGCAGCGGCTACCGCTCCTCCAACGTGCGGCTGCGCGAAGAGTTCAAGCTCTACGCCAACCTGCGCCCGGCGCACACCATCATCCCCGGCGGTCGCTACGACAACATCGACCTGGTGATCGTGCGCGAAAACCTCGAAGGCCTGTACATCGGCCACGAGCACTATGTGCAGATCGACGACGACCCGCACGCGGTGGCCCTGGCCACCGGCATCAACACCCGCGCCGGCAGCCGCCGACTGCTGGAATTTGCCTTCGAACACGCCATCACCACCGGCCGCAAGAAGATCACGCTGGTGCACAAAGCCAACATCATGAAGGCGCTGACCGGCATCTTCCTGGAGACGGGGCTTGAGCTGTACGAGAAGAAGTACAAAGGCCGCATTGAGCTCGACACCGTGATCGTCGACGCCTGCGCGATGAAGCTGGTGCTGAACCCGTACCAGTTCGATGTGATCGTCACCACCAACCTGTTTGGCGACATCCTGTCTGACCTGGTGGCGGGGCTGGTGGGCGGGCTGGGCATGGCGCCGGGCGCCAACATCGGCGCCGACGCCGCCATCTTCGAGGCCGTGCACGGCTCGGCACCCGACATCGCCGGCAAGGGCCTGGCCAACCCGACCGCCTTGCTGCTGGCCGCAGCGTTGATGCTCGACCACGTGAAGTTGCACGACAAGGCCACCCGTGTGCGCCGCGCCATCGGCGACACGCTCAACATCGACAACATCCGCACCGGAGACCTGGGCGGCAAGGCCAGTACCTCGGCGTTTGCCAAGGCGGTGGTCAGCCGGGTCACCGCAGGCTGAGGTGTCGAGCTAAGCTTCTCGGGGTTGCCGCAGCCGCTCACGCGCCTGATCGGCGGTGAGGGGCAGGTCAAACAGCGAGCCCTGCAGCACATGGCAGCCGGCTTGGCGCGCGGCCTCGGCCTGGGCTTCGGTTTCGATGCCTTCGGCCACCACGTGAAGCTGCAACACCCCGGCAAGTTGGCAGATGGCCTTGACCACCGCCGACGCATCCACCGCCGGCAGCGGCTCGATCAACGAGCGGTCGATCTTGACCGCGCTCACCGGCAGGCTGCGC
The DNA here is from genome assembly GCA_038241485.1 of Burkholderiales bacterium. Taxonomy (GTDB): domain Bacteria; phylum Pseudomonadota; class Gammaproteobacteria; order Burkholderiales; family Burkholderiaceae_C; genus Rhizobacter. The sequence goes on along the minus strand of JBBRFR010000121.1, from coordinate 7,400 downwards.
AACAGATTGAGCGATGAAAAGCCGGTGCCGAAGTCGTCGAGCGCCACTTCCACGCCATGGGCGCGCATCTCGCGGATCTGCTCGCGCGCCTGCTCCAGGTGGGTGACGGCGGCACTTTCGGTGATTTCCAGCGTCAACAGCGTGGGCGGCACGCCGTACTGCTGCAGCGTGTTGGCCACCATGCTGGGGAAACCGGCGTCGAGCAGCTGAAGCGGCGAGACGTTCACCGCCACCGGCAACGCGGTGCCGAGCTCGGCCTGCCAGCGCGCCACCTGCTGGCACGCCTGCGCCAGGATCAGGCGCCCCAGCGGCACGATCAAGCCCGTGCGTTCGGCGGCGGGAATGAAATCATTGGGGGCGATGCGGCCCAGGCCCGGGCGGTCCCAGCGCACCAGCGCCTCGAAGCCCACCAGCGCGCCGCTGCGCGCATCGACCTTGGGTTGGTAGAACAGCACAAACTCTTCGTTGCTGACACCGGCACGCAAGCCTTGTTCGGCATCGAGCTCAATGCCCGAGCCGCGCGCAAAACGCTCTTGCGCAAACTGCAGCGAGGTGCCGGGCACGGCCTTGGCCTGGTGCATGGCGGCATTGGCCGCGCGCAACAAGGCCTCGGGGTTGCGGGTGGTGCCGGGGTAGAGCGCCACCCCCATCGACACATCGAGAAAAAACTCGTGGCGGTGCACGGTCAGGGCACGCGACAGGCGCTTGCGCACGCGCTGCGTCACCGAATGCGCACTCTCTTCATCGGCGGCGCGGTGGGCCAGCAGCGCGAACTCGTCTTCGCCCAGGCGCATGACCTCGGCCTGGCCGGCCAGGGTCTGCTCCAGCGTGGTGGCCAGCGTGCGCAAGACCTCGTCGCCCACCGGGTGGCCATGGGCCTCGTTGAAGAGCTTGAAACGGTCGACGTCGAGCAGCACCAGCGCAAAGGCGTTGTCAGGCACGGCGCACAGCACCCGCAAGCGTTGCAGCAGGGCGCTGCGGTTGGGCAGGCCGGTCAGCTCGTCGTGGGTGGCCTGGTGCAACAAGGCCTGGGTGGCGTTGTGCTGTGCGGTTTCGTCGGTCATCACCACCTGCTCGGCGGGCTTGCCGTCCCAGTCGACGCGCCAGGACGAGAAGCGCAGGTGGATCGGCACGCCGTCGAAGCGGTAGCGCTGCCCGTCCCAGTTGGCCTGGGCCAGCTCGCCGCTGACGATCTGGCGGTGGCGCTCGCGCGCCTGGGCGCGCTCTTTTTCGGGCATGGTCGCGTCGCGCCACAAGGTGTTCACCTCCGACAGCGACGACAGGCCGTAGATGCGCAAGAACGCCGGGTTGGCGTAGGTCAGGTCCTCACCTTGCACCACGGCCACACCCTGGTGTGAACGTTCGGTGAGCTGCTGAAAGCGCTGCCGCAGGCGCCGTGATTCGTCCAGCGAACGGCTCACCGCCGCGTGCAACAACGACAGGCCCAGGGTCAGCCGCAACACGCCGGCAATGGCCAGCTGCACGCCCAGCCCCGGCTCGCCCATCACCACAAACACAAACTGGTTGGCGCCCACCAGAACCAGCATCACGCCGACCAGCCGTTCACCAGCACCCAGCCGCCACAACCAGCCCATGGCCACAATGCCGGCGACCATGTGCAGGCAGGCACTGAGCGCCTGCGCCAGGCGCGGGTGCACTTGAATCAGCACCAGCCCTACCAGCAGCAAACCCACGAACACCAGGCCGCTCTGCACCCGCGTGGGTGAAAAGCCCGCCAAGCGCGCGCTACCCAGCATCACGAGGGCGAGGTACAGCGCCGAGGAGGTGACCACCGCCAGCATGCCGATGACTTGCACCACCGGCTGCGGCTGGCGCATCGCGAAGTAGGCCAGCGGCACGCAGATCTGGGCGAGGTAGGCCCAGCCCAGGTCGCGCGAGAAGAGCTGCCGCGGGTCGCGCCACCAGGCCAGCAACAGCGCGACGCCAACGATCAGGTTGACGGCCGAGCTGAAGACCAGCGAGTTGGTGTAATCGAGAAGGAGCATCAGCCCGCGAGAATCCACGCGGCTGCGCGCTCGGCAATCATCAAGGTGGGCGAGTTGGTGTTGCCGCTGGTGATGGTGGGCATCACGCTTGCATCGACCACCCGCAACCCGCGCACGCCATGCACCCGCAGCCGCGCGTCGACCACCGCCAGCGGGTCGGCCTCGGGGCCCATCTTGGCCGTGCCCACCGGGTGAAAGATGGTGGTGCCGATGTCACCGGCGAGCTGAGCGAGCTCGTCGTCGGTCTGGAACTGGGTGCCCGGTTTGACTTCTTGCGGCGTGTACTTGGCCAGTGCCGGCTGGGCCACGATGCGCCGCGTGACCCGCAACGAATCGGCAGCCACGCGGCGGTCTTCGGCGGTGCTGAGGTAGTTGGCGCGGATGCTCGGCGAGTCGGTCGGCAGGTTGCTGCGGATTTGCACCTGGCCGCGACTGGTGGGATTGAGGTTGCACACGCTGGCGGTGAAGGCGTTGAAGTTGTGCAGCGGCTCGCCAAAGGCGTCGAGCGAGAGCGGCTGCACGTGGTATTCGAGGTTCGCGTGCGGTTGCCCGGGGTCACTGCGGGTGAACGCACCCAGCTGCGAGGGCGCCATGCTCATCGCACCGCTGCGCTTGAACGCGTATTCGAGGCCGATCATCGCTTTGCCCCACAGCGAGTTGGCCTGCGTATTGAGCGTCTTCACGCCTTGCACGCTGTAAACCGCGCGAATCTGCAAATGGTCTTGCAGGTTGCCACCCACACCCGGCAGGTGGTGCTGCACCGGGATGCCGTGGTGCTGCAGCAGGCTCGCCGCACCAATGCCCGAGCGCTGCAGGATCTGCGGTGTGCCGACCGCGCCGGCGGCGAGGATCACCTCGCCGCGTGTCTTGACCTGAATCGGCTCGCCACCGCCCTGTGGCAAGACCTCCACGCCGACAGCGCGGCGCTCGCTGCCGTCACCCGCGTCGAGCAAGACCCGCGAGATGTGCGCTCCCGTCCACACCTGCAGGTTGTCACGGTGCTCAATGGGGCGCAAAAACGCCTTGGTGGCGTTCCAGCGGATGCCGCGGCGTTGGTTGACGTCGAAGTAGCCCACGCCCTCGTTGTCACCACGGTTGAAGTCCTTGCTGTGCGGGATGCCGGCTTGTTGTGCGGCCTCGGCAAATGCATCGAGCACATCCCAGCGCAGGCGCTGCTTTTCAACCCGCCACTCGCCGCCCTGGCGCTCGCCGCTCGCGTCGAAGCCCGGCGCGGCGTGCGCGGCGTCTGCGCCGTTGTGAAAGTCTTCGTGCTTCATGAACGCCGGCAGGCACTCGCGCCAGCTCCAGCCAACGTTACCGAGTGCGCCCCAGTGGTCGTAGTCACGCGCCTGGCCGCGCATGTAGATCATGCCGTTGATGCTGGAGCAGCCACCCAGCACCTTGCCTCGCGGGTAGCGCAACTTGCGGCCGTTCAGGCCCGGGTCTTCGTCGGTGAAGTACTGCCAGTCGGTACGCGGGTTGCCGATGCAATAGAGGTAGCCGACCGGAATGTGGATCCACATGTAGTCGTCGTTGCCACCGGCTTCGATCAGCAGCACCCGCTTGCTCGGGTCGGCCGAGAGCCGGTTGGCCAGCAGGCAGCCGGCGGTGCCGGCACCACAGATGATGTAGTCGTAGGTGGAGGGGGTCACGGGAGGCCGCTCTGCTGTTCGCCGCAGAGTCTAGCCTTCGAAACCTCCGCGAGTCCTACTCGACAACCGCAGGTGTTGCTGGCGAGCGCAACAAGCTGTACCAGTCGACACGGCGGGTCAACAGCATCACCGCGGCGAGCACGGCGAAGAGCAACACCGAGCCCATCACCAGGGCGGTCTGCTCCATCTGCAGCAGCGCGTAGAGCGCGCCATACAAGGCGGCCACACCCGCGCCAAAACCCAGGCCTGCACGCCAACCGCCCAGCAGGTGGCTGCCGTAGAAGCCGAGCAAGCCGACACAGGCCCCGCTGGCCAACGCGTACGAGAGCGCGAACGACAGGTGTTCAGACAGGCTGAGCAACAGCAGGAAGAAGATCGACAACGCACACCCCACCAGCAGGTACTGGATGGGGTGCACACGCAAGCGTCGCATCACCTCGACCATGGCCACCGCCACGAAGGTGAGCGCGATGAACAGCAGGCCGTACTTGATGGCACGGTCGCTCAGCGAGTAGGGGTTCACCGGGTCGATGAACGACACGTTGAACGATTCGATGCATTCGCCTTCGGCGCCCTCGCCAGCACACAGGGCCGCGCCGCGCGCAAAGTCGAGCGGCGCGGTGGTGGCGAGCGACGACACCTGCCACGCCGCGCTGAAACCATCGGCCCTCACCTCGCGCGTGACCGGCAAAAAGCGCCCGCCGAACGACGGGTGCGGCCAGTTGGCGTCGAGCTGCATGCGGGTGTCGTTGGCCACCGGCGCGACGGCCAGGTCGGTGGTGCCCACCAGTTCGAGCGTCACCTCGGCGGCGAGCGGTTGCGCCGCCGCACGCAGTGCCTCGGGCAACACCGCATGAAAACCTCGCGGGTGGCTCTTGTGCACCGTGCCCGGCATCACCGGCAAGGACTCACCTGCCACCTGAACCACAGCCTGGCGGATGCCGCGCGCATCACTCACCCCCACCATCAGCACCGGCGCCTGGCAGCTCAGGCGCGAGCCGGCGTGCTCAGCCACCGGCCGCAAGGCCACGAGCGGCGCCCACTGCGCCTTCAGCACCGGCCTGGCCGAATAGGTGTTGATCTTGAAAAGGCCGCGGTAGCGTGGTTCCATGGTCACGCTGGTGTGCACGCTCAGCTGGCGTGGCGTGGCGCTGAGGGTGAACTCGCGCCGGCCGGTGCTGACGATGCGGTTCTTGCCTTCGCCGCTGACGGCGTTCCACTCTTCGGTGCAACTGCTGAGCAGCACCGGCCCGAGCAGCGCCTGGCGACCGGCCTGGCTCTGTTCGACGCTGGCCTCGGCCTCGTGGAAGCGTTGTTGCCGCTCGTCGGCCAGGTGGCCGATGCGCCCGAGCGCGAGCATCAGCAGGCCGACGATGACCAGAATGGCAAGGGTTTTGGCGACGAGCGGGTTGGCTTTCATGCAGGCTCCTGGGTTCAAGCGACGCAATGTCGCCCCAGCCCATGAAGCGCGAATGAAGCCTGCGTGAAGTGCGCTGTCGGGCTTAACGCACGGTGCTGGCGAGGACCGGGAAGAGCTTGATCAAGCCGTCCGACATCACCTCGACCGCCAGCGCGGCCAGGATCAGCCCCATCAAGCGTGTCATCACGTTGATGCCGGTCTTGCCCAGCACCTTGGCAATGCGCCCGGCGGCGCTGAAGGCCAGCCACACCGCGATGCCGATCACCACGCCGTAGCCAACGAGGAAGGCCAACTCCCACCAGTGGCGGGTCTTGTCGGCGTAAATCACCATGGTGGAGATGGTGGCCGGGCCGGTGAGCAGCGGAATGGTCAGTGGCACCACCGCGATGCTGTCGCCGGCATCGACCTTGTCTTCACCTTCGGTCACGTCTTCGCGGCGGGTTTCAGCAGGCTGGGCATTCAGCATCTGCAGCGCCGAGATCAGCAACAGCGTGCCACCGCCGACCTGGAACGAAGCCAGCGAGATGCCGAAGAACTCGATGATCTTCAGCCCCGCCAAGGCGCTGACGGCGATCACCACGAAGGCACTGAACGCCGCCACGCGGATGGTGCGCCGGCGCTGCTCGCGGGTGAAGCCTCCGGTGAAATGGATGAAAAAGGGAATCACGCCGATCGGGTTGACGATGGCGAGCAGGGCAATCAGGGGTTTGTAGATCTCCATGGGGCATTTTGTTAGCTGTGGGCCAGGTCACGCAGATAGCGCAAACCCGCGAGCGCACGCGGGCCATACCAGCTGAGCAGCTCGCCGTCGACCCGCTGCACGCGCGCCTGCGGGCACAGCGCCTGGGCCTGGCGCAGGTGCTCGTCGGAGAAATTGAAGGGCTCGGAGCTGAGCAGCACACGCTCCACCCCGGCGAGCCAGGCTTCGTCGCCAAGCAGCACCGGGTACCGTGCCGCCCCACGATCACCGCCCCCCAGCGCCGGCTCGCTCAACCAGTTGACCCGGGCCAGCATGCGCGAGATGTAGGTGTCGCGCGCGACAGTCATCCAGGGCTGATGCCAGATCAGATAGAGCACACGGCAAGGGTCACGGCCGACCGGCTGGGTCTGCGCCAGCTCGTCGAGCAAGGCGCTGCGCAGTTGGTGCGCACGCTCTTGCACACCGGGTTGGTGGGCGAACACCTGGGCCAGTTGGTCGACCAGGGCCAGGTTGTCCTGCGGGTCGCAGGGGTGGGTGACGACCAATTGCACCCCCAGGTTTTCAAGCGCCTGCGCGGTATCGAGCCGGTTTTCATCCACGTTCAGCAACACATGAGTGGGCGCCAGCTGCGTGAGTTTGGTGAGATTCACGTCCTTGGTGCCGCCCACTTTGGGTACGTCGCGCAATCGTGGGGCGGGGTGAATGCAAAAACCCGTGCGCGCCACCAACTGATCGCCCAAACCCAGCTCGACCACCAATTCGGTGAGGCTTGGAACCAAGCTGGCGATGCGCACGTTCATGGGGCCAAGGCAGGAAGTGGGGCCTCGCGATCATAGAGATGGCGCATACCAATTCGCCGCGGTCGAATGCCACGCTGTGAAAACAACACTTTGAACTTGACCGTATTGCAGGGCTTTCCACTATTTGCACCGCTTTGCGCAATTAATTGATAATGGAAATTCCCGGTATGGATGCAGCGCCTTCGCTTGAATGGTTCAGGATAGGTAAAAGCTCCAAATTTGTTCTCTGTGACTTCAGGAAAGAAAGGCTCTCTCCATGGGCAATAAACTTTACGTCGGCAACCTCGCCTACAGCGTTCGCGACGAGGATCTCCAACAAGCATTCGCACAATTCGGCACCGTCTCATCTGCCAAGGTGATGATGGATCGCGACACCGGCCGCTCCAAGGGCTTCGGCTTCGTGGAAATGGGCTCTGACGCCGAGGCCCAAGCGGCCATCAACGGCATGAACGGCCAGGCCCTCGACGGCCGCGCCCTGGTTGTCAACGAAGCCCGCCCACGCGAAGAGCGTCCGGGTGGCTTCGGTGGCGGTGGCGGCGGCGGTGGTGGTCGCACCGGCGGCGGCGGCTTCGGCGGCGGCGGTGGTCGCACCGGCGGCGGCGGCGGCTTTGGCGGCGGCAGCAGCGGTGGTGGTGGTGGCTACGGCGGTGGTGGCGGTGGCCGCTCTGGTGGTGGCGGCGGCTACGGCGGCGGTGGTGGCGGTGGCCGCTCCGGCGGTGGTGGTGGTGGCTACGGCTGCGGCGGCGGCGGTGGTGTCCGCGGCGGTTACTGAAACCTGCTGAACCCGCTTCGTCACTGAAGTGGGCTGGATCAAGAAGCGGT
>JBBRFR010000120.1:0-10367 GCA_038241485.1 Burkholderiales bacterium | reverse complement strand
CCCTCATCTGCTGAAAGTGACCTGTATCTGGGAGGCCAATGGCACCGCCTACCGGGTGATGCCTCTGCTCACAGGTACCACCTTGCTGGCACAGCGGAGCAAGCACACCGGACCCGCCAGCCAAGACCAGTTGCAAGCGCTGCTCGACGGCCTGCTCGGCGCGCTCGAAGTGCTCAACGACGCGGGCCTGTCGCATGGTCAGATCGAGCCCACCAACATCTTCATGCTCAACGGTGAGCACCCGGTGCTGATGGACTTTGATGCTGTCCATCATGCAGTGCTGAGTGACCTGAACGAACCGCACGTTGACGCATACGCCAGCCCAGGAAATTTGCACAAGATGAAGCGCTGCGACCTGCATGCGCTGGCCTCGGTGCTGCACTTTGCGATCAGCAATCACTGGCCTGCGGCCGCACGCGCCGAACCGCTGACCGACGTGCTTGCCCGATTAAAAGACAGCGCGTCGGCCTTGGGTTACGCCCCGGAGTTCTTGAGCGCCATCGACACGGCGCTTGCACTGCCACCAGACAAACGCCCAAGCAGCGTGGCCGAATTCCGTGCGCTCTTCGCGCCCAAGGCGCAGGCCGCAACAGCCGTAAAGCGCATCAAACCGACTCACCGCCCTCAAAGCCCCGCTCTGCTCGAGCGCCCCAAGAACGAATACCCGCTGAGCTCGTCGGAGAGTGTGCTGGCCTTGTTGGCCAATTTCGGCCGAGGCCCGGTGAACGCGCCCGAAGACATCGAGCAGTTTGAAAACCCGCCCGTCCCGACCCTGACCGAAGAAGCCGAACCGAGCTTGCCGCCGCTTCGCGCGAGCTTGTTTGACGCCATGGATGCCGGCGAACCGCTTCCGCAAAGCAACCTGGGCTACGGGCGCCTGCGGTCTCGGCCGATGCCGCCCATCCCGGGGAGCCGTTGGCGACGACTTGCTCCCGCCATGGGGTTTGGCGGGCTGGTGCTGATTTGCTTGCTGGCGCTGGGCTGGGTGCTGATGTCCTGAAGGCGGCCTGACAACTTCTGGCCTGCCCGGAGGGACTCGAACCCCCGACCTGCTGCTTAGAAGGCAGCTGCTCTATCCAGTTGAGCTACGGGCAGTACGGGGATGCGGGATAGATGAATGGTCGGAGCGGCGGGATTCGAACTCGCGACCTACTGGTCCCAAACCAGTTGCGCTACCAGGCTGCGCTACGCTCCGATCAAGCGCGCATTGTACCCAGGCAATCGCCCTCTTCGAGCGATCACGCATTGATTTGCTGCCAGCTTTTTTCAAGCCGCTTCACGCTCACCGGCTGCGGGGTGCGCAGCTCCTGTGCAAAGAGGCTGATACGCAGCTCTTCGAGCAACCAACGAAACTCGTCCAAGCGTGCGTCGTGCACACCACGCCGCTCGGCCACGAGGCGCAGGTAGCGCTGTTCGATGGGCCGCAGCTCGCCCATGCGCGCCGTGTCGCGCGCTGGGTCGGCGCGCAGTTTGTCCAAGCGCATGGTGACGCCTTTGAGGTAGCGCGGCAGGTGCGCGAGTTGCGCCCACGGTGTTTGCAGCACAAAACGTTTGGGCAAAAGGCGGCCGAGTTGCGCCTGGACGTCATCGGCCACGTCTTTCGGTGCGCGTGCATCTTTCAGCTTGCGTGAGGCAGCAGCGTATTCGGTCAACACGAGTTGCGCGCTGCGGGCCACCTCGTTGGCGATCAGGGTCAGGCGCCCTCGCCCCTCGTCGATGCGGCGGCGAAAGGCTGCCGCATCGGTGGGCAACGGATCGGCGAGAAACGCGCGGTCGAGCGCGAGGTCGATGATCTGCTCGCGCAACTCGTCGGCCGTGCCCAGGGGCGCGAAGAGCATCGCCATCTTTTGCAGCTCGGGGACGTTTTTCTCCAGGTACTTGAGGGCGTCGCGAATCTGCAGCGCCACCAGGCGGCGCAAGCCCGCACGGTGTTTGCTGGCGGCGATGTCGGGCTCGTCAAACACCTCGATCAACACGTGGCTGCCGCGGTCGATCAGCGCCGGAAAACCCACCAGCGTCTGGCTGCCACGCCGCACCTCCATCAGCTCGGGCAGCTCGCCGAAGGTCCAGTCTGTGAACTGAACTTCAGCCGGCGCGGCAACGACAGCCGCAGACGGTTTGCTGGCTTCGGCGTGTGTCGCTTTCGTGGGAGCGACGGGTACCGCAGGCGCTGACGGCAGCCCCGGGCGCAGCGCCGCCAAGGCCTGGAAGGCCGAGCGCGCCTGGCCGCCCAGCTCGGCCTTCAGGCTCGCAAGGTTGCGCCCCGTGCCCATTTGCCGACCATGCTCGTCGACCACGCGAAAGTTCATGAACAGGTGCTGCGGCAGTTGTTCCAGCTTGAAATCGTTGCGCTTCACGTCGAGCTGGGTTTTGTCGCGCACGCTCTTGAGCAACACATCAACAAGAGGGCCAGTACCAAAGGCATTGCGTTCGTTCACCTCGGCGATGAAGCTGTCGGCGTATTCGGGCAGCGGCACTAGGCGCGAGCGTGGCCGCTGGTGCAGGCTCTTGGCCAGCGCCAGCACTTTGTCTTTGAGCATGCCGGGCACCAGCCACTCACAGCGTTCGTCGTTCACCTGATTGAGGGCGAACAACGGCACCGAGACCGTCACCCCATCTTTCGGGTCACCGGGTTCGTGCAGGTAGCTCGCGCTGCAGTCCACACCACCCAGGCGCAAGGTCTTCGGGAACGCAGATGTGGTGATGCCCGCAGCCTCGTGGCGCATCAGCTCTTCACGCGTCAACAGCAGCAGCGCGGGTTGACGTTTGAGCTCGTCGCGGTACCAACGCTCCAGCGTGTAGCCGCTGCACACCTCGGCGGGCAACTGCTGGTCGTAGAAGGCGTAAATCAATTCGTCGTCGACCAGCACGTCTTGTCGACGCGACTTGTGCTCCAGCTCTTCAACCTGCGCGATCAACTTGCGGTTGGCGGCCAAAAATGGCAGCCGCGTCTCCCATGCGCTGCCCACCAGGGCCTCACGAATGAAGATCTCGCGCGCCGCCACCGGATCGACGTTGCCGAAGTTCACACGCCGGTTGCTGTAGATCACGATGCCGTAGAGCGTGGCCCGCTCCAGCGCGATCACCTCGGCGGCCTTCTTCTCCCAATGCGGCTCCAGTAGCTGGGTCTTGATCAGGTGGCCGGCGATGGTCGGTAGCCATTGCGGCTCGATGTTGGCGATGCCGCGGCCGAACAAACGCGTGGTCTCCACCAGCTCGGCGGCCACGATCCAGCGCCCTGGCTTCTTGCTCAGGTTGGCGCCGGGGTGTTTGTAATAGCGAATACCGCGTGCACCCAGGTACCAATCGTCTTCATCGCTCTTGAGACCGATGTTGCCCAACAGGCCGGCGAGCATGGCCAGGTGCAGTTGTTCGTAGGTCGCAGGTAAACCGCTCAAGCGCCAACCGTGTTCGGCGACGACAGTGTGCAGCTGAGAATGGATGTCGCGCCACTCACGCACCCGGCGCGGCGAGATGAAGTTTTCGCGCAGCAGCTGCTCTTGTTTGCGGTGCGAAAGCTTGTGTTCGCCCTGGCCTCCCTTGGCGTCTTCGAGCCACTTCCAGAGCTTGAGCGTGCCCATGAACTCGGACTTCTCATCGTCGAATTTCTTGTGAGCGTTGTCGGCGGCTTGCTGGTGCTCCATCGGCCGGTCACGGGCGTCTTGCACGCTCAAGGCCGAGGCGATCACCAGCACTTCGGCCAGCGCCTGGCGATCTCGGGCTTCGAGAATCATGCGGCCTACGCGCGGGTCGAGCGGCAGGCGGGCCAGCTCGGCACCCATGGCGGTCAGTTCGTTCTGCTCGTCCACGGCGCCCAGCTCGTTGAGCAATTGGTAGCCGTCGGCAATGGCGCGGCGCGGCGGCGGCTCCAGGAACGGGAAGTCTTCGACCAAACCCAGGTGAAGCGACTTCATGCGCAGAATCACGCCGGCCAATGAGGAGCGCATGATTTCAGGGTCGGTGAACCTGGGCCGCTCCGAAAAATCCTTTTCGTCATAGAGCCGGATGCAGATGCCATTGCTCACCCGCCCACAACGGCCGGCCCGCTGGTTGGCCGCCGCCTGGCTCACCGGCTCGATCATCAGCTGCTCGACCTTGTTGCGGTAGCTGTAGCGTTTGACGCGCGCCGTGCCCGCGTCGATCACGTATTGAATGCCCGGCACGGTGAGCGAGGTTTCGGCCACGTTGGTGGCCAACACGATGCGGCGCGCGCTGTGCGGCTCAAACACCATGTCCTGCTCTTGCTGGCTGAGCCTTGCAAAGAGCGGCACCACCTCCACGCCCGGCGGGTGATGACGGCGCAGGTGATCGGCCGCCTCGCGTATCTCGCGCTCACCAGGCAGGAACACAAGCACGTCGCCGGCGCCTTCGCGCCACAACTCGTCGACGGCGTCACCGATGGCGTCGTTCAGCCCGTACTCGCGACTCTCCTCGAAGGGCCGATAGCGTTGCTCAACGGGGAAGAGCCGCCCCGACACCTGGATCACCGGCGCCGGAATCCACTCTGACCCCCACGCTTCGCTGCCCCCCGGGGGGGCGTCGCCCGCCTTGGGGTGGCCCGGCGCCGGCTGTCGCGACGCAAAGTGCCGCGCAAAACGGTCGGCGTCGATGGTGGCCGAGGTGACGATGATCTTCAGGTCGGGCCGGCGCGGCAAGATCTGCCGCAGGTAGCCGAGCAGGAAGTCGATGTTCAGGCTGCGCTCATGGGCCTCGTCGATGATGATCGTGTCGTAGGCCTTGAGCAGCGGATCGGTCTGCGTCTCGGCAAGCAAGATGCCGTCGGTCATCAGCTTGACACTGGCACCGGCAGAGAGGCGATCCTGAAAACGCACCTTGAAGCCGACGTGCTCACCCAAGGGCGTGTTCAGCTCTTGCGCAATGCGCTTGGCCACACTCGATGCTGCAATGCGCCGTGGTTGCGTGTGGCCGATCAGCCCACGGCCGCCCGCGCCCTTGCCTCGGCCCAAGGTGAGTGCGATCTTGGGCAGCTGCGTGGTCTTGCCAGAGCCGGTTTCACCGCAGACGATCACGACCTGATGCGCCTGGATCGCCCGCGCGATTTCGTCGCGCCGGCCCGATACGGGCAGCGATTCTGGAAATGTGATCGGGGGGATGGGGTTGGCCACCATCGGCGCACTGCGGCGCGGGGGAGAAGTCATCAGACCTTCGTGCAAAAATCGTTGATTATTTCAGTGTGCCGCCATGAGCCTTGTCTTTCCCCATACCTTTGTTCCGTGGTTCCGCGCCGTGGCGCCGTACATCCACGCGCACCGAGGCAAGACCTTCGTGGTGGCAATTGCCGGAGAGCTGGTCGCCGCCGGCAAGCTGGCCACGTTCGCACAAGACCTCGCGATCTTGCACGCCATGGGCATCAAGCTCGTGCTGGTGCATGGCTTTCGGCCCCAGGTCGAAGAGCAACTGAAGGTCAAAGGGCATATCTCGCGCTTCAGCCACGGCATGCGCATCACCGACAGCGTGGCGCTCGACTGCGCCCAAGAAGCCGCCGGCCAGATGCGCTATGAAATCGAAGCCGCGTTTTCACAAGGTCTGCCCAACACGCCGATGGCGCACGCGCAAATTCGTGTGGTGTCGGGCAACTTCATCACCGCGCGGCCGGTGGGCATTCGCGACGGAGTGGACTTCCAGCACACAGGCCTGGTGCGTCGAATCGACGCGGCCGGCATCCGCAAGGCGGTCGACTTTGGCGCGCTGGTGATGCTGTCGCCGTTTGGTTTTTCGCCCACCGGCGAAGCCTTCAACCTCAGCATGGAAGACGTGGCCGCGAGCGCCGCCGATGCCTTGCAAGCCGACAAACTGATCTACGTGACCGAGGTCAAGGGCATTCCGCTGGACCCAGCCGACCCGAACAGCGAGATCGACACCGAGCTTGCGCTGGCCGACGCCAAAAAGCTGCTCGCCAACCTGCCCAACCCGGTGCAACCCACCGACACGGCCTTCTACCTGCAACATGCCGTCAAGGCCTGCGAAGCCGGCGTCGAGCGGGTGCACATCGTGCCCTTCTCGGTCGACGGCTCGGTGTTGATGGAGTCGTTCACGCACGACGGTGTGGGCACCATGATCGTTGACGAAAAACTGGAGAGCCTGCGCGAAGCGACGGCTGACGACATCGGCGGCATCTTGCAGCTGATCGACCCCTTCGAACGCAACGGCACGCTCGTCAAGCGCGACCGCACCGAGATCGAGCGTGACGTCGACCACTACACCGTGATCGAGCACGACGGCGTGATCTTCGGCTGCGCGGCGCTCTACCCCTACCCCGAGGCGCGCACGGCCGAGATGTCGGCGCTGACGGTGTCACCCGACGTGCAAGGCCAAGGCGACGGCGAGCGCATTCTCAAACGTGTGGAGCAGCGCGCCAAAGCAAGCGGCCTCGACAGCATCTTCGTGTTGACCACCCAAACCATGCACTGGTTTATCAAGCGCGGCTTCGCCCAGGTCGACCCCGATTGGCTGCCCGAAGCGCGCAAACGCAAGTACAACTGGGACAGGCGCTCCCAAGTGCTGGTGAAAAAACTGCCCTGAGCCACCACAAGCCGCCCACCAATTCATTTCCAAGGAGTACCCCATGGCCCGCACCGTTCAATGTGTTCATCTCAAGAAAGAAGGCGAAGGCCTTGATTTCGCCCCCTATCCCGGCGAGCTGGGCAAGCGCATTTACAACGAGGTCTGCAAAGAAGCCTGGCAGCTCTGGATGAAGCACCAGACCATGCTGGTCAACGAAAACCGCCTGAATCTGGCCGACCAGCGCTCGCGGCAATATCTCGCCCGCCAGATGGAGCGATTTTTCTTCGGCGAAGGTGCCGAACAACCAGCCGGGTATGTGCCCCCCACGGCTTGAAGTTATCTCGGGTTAGCCGGTAGATTTACAGAGTATCTACACCACTTTGAGAGAAGAAATAATTCACGACATATTGTGATTTTCTTGTCATAGAATATGCGGCACGCGTGTTTCACGCTGCTTCATATTCGTCGCCCAAGGAGGAACAACATGTCATCACTTCAAGACTTGCTGGCACAACGAGCTGCTCTCGAGCAGGAAATCGAGGCCACCCAAAAACGCGAGCGTCAAGACGCCATCACCAAGGTCAAGGCGCTGATGAGTGAATATGGCTTGAGCGTTGCCGACCTTTCCACCAAAGGTGCGGGCGGCAAAGCCGGTGCCACCAAAGGTGCGAAAGTGGCCCCTAAATTCCGCAATGCGGCCACTGGCGATACCTGGAGCGGCCGAGGCCTGCAACCCAAGTGGCTGAAAGCCGCACTCGCCTCGGGCAAAAAAATCAGCGATTTCGCAATCTGATTCAGCGCCGCCAGGCAAAACGCCGCCCGTGGGCGGCGTTTTGCTTGGCGGCGCGCTTCGTTAGACTCCTCCGGTGATCCCGCCCGCCTTCGTCCAAGAGCTGCTCTCTCGCACCGACATCGTCGAGATCGTTGGCCGCCACGTTCAGCTCAAAAAAGCGGGCATCAACCACAAAGGCCTGTGCCCGTTTCATGGCGAAAAGAGCCCGAGCTTCATCGTCAGCGCCTCGCGCCAGACCTACCACTGCTTCGGCTGTGGCGTGCATGGCAACGCCGTCGGCTTCTTGATGGAACATTCGGGCATGGGTTTTCTGGACGCCGTGCGCGACCTGGCCCAACAAGTGGGTCTGACCGTGCCCGAAGACGACCGCTCCCCGCAAGAACGTGAACGCGCCGCCGAGCTGAAGGAGCGCCAGGCCACATTGAGCGACGTGCTTTCCAAGGCGGCCGAGCACTACCGCAAGCAGCTCAAGGCCAGCCCCAGGGCGGTCGACTACCTCAAGGGCCGCGGGCTGACGGGCGAGATCGCCGCCTCCTTCGGCCTGGGCTACTCCCCCGACGGGTGGCGCGGCCTGGCAAGCGTGTTCCCGCACTACGACGACCCGCTGCTAGAAGAGAGCGGCCTCGTCATCGCCAGCGGTGACACCGACGCTGACAAGAAGCGCTACGACCGCTTTCGTGACCGCATCATGTTCCCCATCCGCTCGGTACAGGGCGACGTGATCGGCTTCGGCGGCCGCGTGCTCGACAAAGGCGAACCCAAGTACCTGAATTCACCGGAAACGCCCGTCTTCATCAAGGGCCGTGAGCTTTATGGCCTGCACGAAGCACGCGCCGCCATGCGCCAAAAAGGCTACGTGCTGGTGGTCGAGGGTTACATGGACGTGGTGGCGCTGGCCCAGCTCGGCTTCCCGAACGCCGCGGCCACGCTGGGCACGGCCTGCACCGCCGAACATGTGCAAAAGCTGTTTCGTTTCACCGACTCGGTGGTGTTCAGCTTCGATGGTGACGCCGCCGGGCGCCGCGCCGCCGGCCGGGCGCTGGAGGCCTCGCTGCCGCACGCCAATGACACCCGCACGGTCCGCTTTCTCTTCTTGCCGACCGAGCACGACCCCGACTCCTATGTGCGCGAGCACGGCACCGAAGCCTTCGAGCAGTGTGTGGCGCAAGCCGTGCCCTTGTCGCGCCAGTTGATCGAAGCCGCCCGCGACGGCATGGACCTGGACACCGCCGAAGGCCGCGCCAAGCTGCTCGCCAATGCCAAACCGCTGTGGGCCGCGCTGCCCGACGGCGCGCTCAAGCTGCAGCTGCTCGCCGAGCTGGCACAGTCGGGCGGCCTGGCCACGCCCGACCTGGCCCAGCTGTGGCAAACCGCGGCGGCGCCCCGGCGCGCGCCGGATGCCGCCCCGTCAGACGCTCAACCCGACTCCTACCGCGCCCAAAAAGCCCCCCGCTCCAACCGCATGAGCAATCGCGCAGCCCCGGCCAGCCCGGCCGACACCGCATTGCGCATGCTGCTGCTGCACAGCGAATGGTGGCAACAACTCGACGCCGACGACCACGAACTGCTCGCCGGCCTGCCGCCACTGCACGGCCCACTGTGCGCCTGGCTGGAGCGCTACCTGCACGAGCACGGGCCCACGCCCTGGGCCGTCCTTGAGCAAGCCCTGCAAGAAACGGAGTGGGCAGACGGCGTGTTGCGCCTGGTGCCGCAAAGTGTGCTCGCCGACGAAATGGAGTTCGCCGATCTGCGCCGGGTGGTTGACGGCATGTGGATCAAGTCGCTGCAAGCCGAACAGAAAGACCTGATTCCGCAGATGGCCACAGAACCCGGGGCCCGGGCTCGCTGGGGCGAGCTCAATGATCGCCTCAAGCTCCTCCTCACGCAGACCAAGCAGCCGACTTTGACGTAACCCCTTGCATCGACGATAATCAAGGGTTTGTTACGCGGCAAGAGTGACAGCAGCACCTCCGGGCCCCGGCCACCCTCTGACCCAGGGTCCCCACTGAAGGCCAACTTTCCCCGCAAGGGCTGCATTTCGATGGTCACGCCAGCTTGTCCGCCGTTTGTGTCAATGCCATGAGCTAAATCTTTGCCGGCGCGCTGCCGCATAGATTGGCTTTGCTTTTGTGCATGCGCCTGACCACACGCACAGAGCCGTGACGCCCACCACCATTCGAGGATTTGCATGACCGCGAAGAAGAGCGCCCCCGCCAAGGCAGCACCAGCCGCTGCGCCCGCCAAAGCCAACAAGGCCGAAGCCGAAGACAAGAAAAAGCCCGCCAAGGCCGCCGCTGCTACCAAGCCGGCCGCCAAGGCAGTCGAGGCCAAGGGCAAACCTGGCCGCAAACCCAAGGCCGGTGCCACTGCTTCCAAGAAGGAAGAAGTGCCTGAAGAAGACTTCTCCGACATCGAGGCCGACCTGGCTGGCGAGCCCGAGGTCGAAGCCGAAGGCGGCGAAGAAAAGGTCGCCAAGGTCAAGCCGCTGCGCATGAAGGTGTCGCGCGCCAAAGAGCGCGCGCTGATGCGCGAGTTTGGCCTGGATGAAACCGCGCTCACCGAAGAAGAAGTTGCCAAGCGCCGCCAGGAGCTGAAGACCCTCATCAAGATGGGCAAGACGCGTGGTTTCCTCACGCATCAGGAAATCAACGACCACTTGCCCGAAAAGCTGGTCGACGCCGAAATCCTCGAAGCCATCGTGTCGATGTTGAACGACATGGGCATCGCGGTGTACGAGCAGGCGCCTGACGCCGCCACGCTGCTGATCGCGGGTGGCGGCACCACGACGGCCACCGAAGAAGAAGCCGAAGAAGCCGCCGAAGCCGCGCTCTCCACGGTTGACTCAGAATTCGGCCGCACCACCGACCCGGTGCGCATGTACATGCGCGAAATGGGCACGGTCGAACTGCTCACCCGCGAAGGCGAAATCGAAATCGCCAAGCGCATCGAAGGCGGCCTGCAGGCCATGATGCTCGCCATCAGCGCCTCGCCCACCACCATCGCCGAGATCCTCACCTACGCCGACAAGCTCGCCTCGGGTGAAATGAAG
>JBBRFR010000119.1:0-10375 GCA_038241485.1 Burkholderiales bacterium | reverse complement strand
CAAGCGTGGACAACCGACCAGATCGTGGCTCTGACGACGGCCCAGATCGCCGGCTTGGAGACGGCCGACATCGCGTCCATGAGCATGGCCCAGGTGGGTGCCTTCGAAGGTGCAGACGTCGGCCAGATGACGGCTGCCCAGCTCGACGCCTTCTTCGCCGCCTCGCCGATCGTGCTCGACCTGAACGGTGACGGTGTTCGCACCACGGCGGCCGCCAACGGGGTCAACTTCGACCTCAACGGCACCGGCACGGTGAGCAAGGTGGGCTGGGTGTCTGCCACCGACGGCCTGCTGGTCATGGACCGCAACGGCGACGGCAAGATCAACGACGGCACCGAGCTCTTCGGTGTGGCCACGCTGAAAGCTGACGGCACCCGCGCCGGCAATGGCTACGAGGCCATGAAGATCGAAGACACCAACCAAGACGGCAAGCTCACCTCGGCCGACGCCCGCTTCGGCGAGCTGAGGCTGTGGGTCGACGCCAACCAGGACGGCATCACCGACGAAGGCGAACTGCGCGGCCTGGCCGACTTCGGCATCGTCTCGCTCGACCTGAGCGCGCTGGCTGGCTCTCACGTCGACAACGGCAACCTGCTGGGCCTGACCTCGAGCTACACCACCGCCGACGGCGCCAAGCACGACATGGCCGACGTGTGGTTTGCCAAGGACGTGGCTGCGGCCCCGGTGCTCAACGAGCTGCTGGCGGGCGCACCGGCCCAGGTGTTGCCGCCAGCGCTGTCTACCGCTGCGCCTGCAGCTCCGGCGCACCAGGCCAGCGCGGGTGTGGTGTCCGTCGATCGCAACCTGTTGCCGACCGATGACAAGAACCTGCCGCTGATCTGATCCATGCACCCCGGCGCCTTCACCGGCACCGGGGTCATGGGGGCACACCATGACCAGACTGCCCCACCCTGACGACGGGCCATGAAGATCTCTCTTCCCAACTGGTCACTCGGCGCCGCGATCTTCAAGGCCCTGCGCTCGCGCTTTTCGAGCGTGGTGGCGATGAACCTGTCAAGCGCCGCACCTGCGGCCAACGCGCTCACCGACGATGAGGTGCGCGCGCTCACGCCCGCACAGATCGCGGCCATGAGCACCGATGATCTCAACGCGCTCACGGCCTTTCAGTTCAGCATCCTGAGCGTGGCGCAGGCCCGCGCCATCACCAGCCTGCAGATGCCGGCGCTGCAAAGCGCCGACCTTCGCTCGCTCAGCACGGCAGCAGTCGCCGGCCTGAGCACGGCGCAGATCGACTCACTCACCAGCGCGCAAATGGCGCTGCTGACCACCCAGCAGGTGCCGGCGCTCAACACCGACCAGATCGCCAGCCTCACCCCGGCTGACCTCGCCGCACTCAGCACCACCCAAGTGGCCGTACTTACCACCGCCCAGGTCGCCGCGCTCACCACCGCCCAGCTCGCGGCCATGGAAACGGCCGACCTGCGCGCGCTCGGCATCACCGCGTTGCAAACCCTCAGCACCGAGCAGCTGGCGGCCCTCACGCCAGCGCAGTTCGCCGCGCTCAGCACCGGCCAGCTGGCGGCACTCAGCAATGCCCAGCTCACCAGCCTGACCAGCGAAGACTTCGCTGCGCTCAGCACCGCGCACATCCGCGCGCTGACGGGCGAGCAGCTGGGCCTGCTCGGCACCGACCAGCTCAACGCGCTGGGCTCGGCACAGTTCGCCACGCTCACCACCAGCCAGCTCGGCGCGCTCACGCTCGGCCAGATCGCCTCGCTCGAAACCGCCGACCTGCGCGCGCTGAGCAGCGCCGCGCTGCGCAGCCTCTCGCCCGAGCAGCTCGACGCGCTGGGCAGCACCCAGCTCGCTGCACTCACCACCGCCCAAGTGGCCTCACTGCTGCCCAGCCAAGTGGCCAGCCTGGTCAGCGACGACCTCAACGCGCTGGGCACCGCCCAGTTCGCCGCGATCACCTCGGCCCAGGCGGCCGCCTTCACCCTGGAGCAGATCGCCACGCTGGAAACGGCCGACCTGCGCTCGCTGAGCACCGGCGCCCTGCGCGCCTGGTCGGCCGAACAACTGGCCGCGCTCGACAGCTCGCACCTGGTGGCGCTGAGCCCGGCGCAGCTGGGGGTCATCACCACCTCGCAGATTGCCGGCCTGCCCTCGGAGCTGCTCAACGCCTTTGGCACCGCGCAGTTCGCCGCCTTCAGCACCGCCCAGGTGGCGGCCATCACGCCCACACAGATCGCCCTGCTGGAGAGCGACGACCTGCGCGCACTCACCTCCGTGCAATACGCCGCCCTGACATCGGGGCAGCTCAGCGCCCTGCTGCCCGAGCAGGTGGCCCTGATCGAGACACTGGACTTGCGTGCGCTCGGCACCGCCGCCATACGCGCCCTCTCGGCCGAGCAGTTCGCCGCCATGAGCCCGCAGCAGATCGGCTCGCTTACCAATGTGCAAGTGGCCGCGCTGGCGCCCGAACACATTGCCTCGCTCGACAGTGCCACGCTGAACGCCTTCGCCTCGGCCCAGTTCGCCGCGATGACCAGCGCGCAGGCGAGCGCCTTCACCGCCGAACAGATCACCAACCTCGAAACACTCGACTTGCGCGCGCTCAGCCCCAACGCCGTGCAGGCCTTCTCGGCCGAGCAGCTGGCCGCGCTCGTCATCCCGCAGATCGAGGTGCTCACCACCGCACAGGTGGCCGCGCTCTTGCCCGCCCGCCTGGCCAGCCTGGCGCCCGACACGCTCAACGTGCTGAGCACCCAGCACTTTGCCGTGCTGACCACGGCGCAGGCTTCGGCGTTGACGCTCGAGCAGATCGCCACCCTGGAAACGGCCGACCTGCGCGCCATCACCACCTCGGCGCTGCGCGCCTGGTCGGCCGAACAATTTGCCGCGCTCGACGGCCCGCACCTCAGCGCACTGACCACCGCGCAAATGGCGCTGGTGACCCCGGCGCAGCTCGCCGGCCTGCCGGTCGATTCGCTCAACGCACTGAGCACGGCGCAGTTTGCCGCGCTCACCACCGCCCAGGTGGCGGCCCTCACCGATGTGCAGATCTACTACCTGGAAAGCAACGACCTGCGCGCGTTGACCAGCCAGCACTACGCCGCCCTCACCATCACCCAGGTGGCCAACATCGCGCCCGCGCAGATGGCGATTCTGGAAACCGCTGACTTCCGCGCCCTCAGCACCGCGGTGATCAGCGCCTTGACGGTCGACCAGTTCAGCGCGCTCGGCGCCCCACAGCTCGCCGCCATGACTGCCGCGCAAGTGGGCTCGCTCAGCGCGGCCAACATCAGCCTCTTGCCCAGCAACACGCTCAACGGTTTTGGCACCGCGCAGTTCGCTGCGCTCACCAGCTCCCAGGTGAGTGGCCTCACCGACGTGCAGATTTCGAACCTGGAGTCGGCCGACCTGCGCTCGCTCAGCACCGCCATCGTGCGCACGCTCAGCCTGCAGCAGGTGGCCGCGCTGTCGTCTGACCAAGTGGCCACGCTCACCACCGCGCAAGTAGCCGCGCTGCAAACCGACCACATCGCAAGCTTCACCCCCGCCACACTCAATGGCCTGGGCACGGCCCAGTTTGCCGCCCTCACCTCGGCGCAGGCATCGGCCTTCACCGTAGAGCAGATCGCCGCGTTGGAGACCGCCGACCTGCGCTCGCTCAGCACCGCCGCGCTGCGCGCCTGGTCGGGTGAGCAGTTTGGCGCGCTCGACGGCACGCAGATCTCATCGCTCACCGCCACCCAGATCTCGCTGGTGACCCCCGCGCAAATCGCAGGCCTCGCCACCGAGTCCCTCAACGCCTTGGGCACCGCCCAGTTCGCCGCGCTCACCACCGCCCAGGTGAGCGCGCTCACCGCCACCCAACTGGGCCACCTCGAAAACGAAGACTGGCGCGCCCTCAGCACCCGCCAGGTGGCCGTGCTCACCTCCGCTCAAGTGGCCGAGCTCACGCCCACCCAGCTGGGTGCGATGGAAACGGCCGACGTGCGCGCACTCAGCACCGCCGCCTTCAACGCCCTCACGGCCACCCAGTTCGGCGGCTTCGACACCACGCAAATTGCGGTCATCACCAGCGCCCAGTTCGGCGTGATGACACCCGAGCAGATCGGCTCCATCAGCCCGGCCAGCCTCAACGCCTTCACCACCTCCCACTTCGCCGCGCTGACCAGCGCGCAGGTGAGCGGCCTGACCGAGCAGCAGATCAGCGGCCTGGAAACGGCCGATCTGCGCGCACTCAGCACTTCGGCCTTTCGTGCGCTCTCGGGGGCGCAGATCGACGACCTGAGCACCGCGCAGTTTTCCAGCCTCGGCACCCAGCACATCGCCGCCCTGAACTCCGAGCAGGCGCAGGCGCTCACGGGCGAGCAGATCGTGGCCATGACCACGGCGCACATCGTGGCGCTCGGCACCGCGGCCATCATCGTCATGTCGGCCGAACAGCTGGCTGCCTTCGAGCCACAAGACCTGGGCGTGATGTCGATCGCGCAGATAGACGCCTTCTTGCAAGCCACGCCCATGGTGCTCGACCTCAACGGCGACGGCGTGCGCACCCTGGCCGCAGCCGACGGCGTGATGTTTGACATCGCCGGCACCGGCAACGTGCAGAAGGTGGGCTGGGCCAGCGCCAGCGACGGCCTGCTGGTGATGGACCGCAACCACGACGGCAAGATCAACGACGGCAGCGAGCTCTTCGGCGTGGGTACGCTGCGCCCCGACGGCACCCGTGCCGGCAACGGCTTTGCCGCGATGAAGCTCGAAGACAGCAACGGCGACGGTGTGCTGGATGCCAGCGACAAAAACTTCGGCGAGCTCAAGCTCTGGGTCGACGTCAACCAAGATGGCAAGACCGACCCGGGCGAGCTGCGCGGCCTGGCCGACTTCGGCATCGTCTCGCTCAACCTCACGGCCGTGACCGGCACCCAGGTCGACAACGGCAACCTGCTCGGCCTGGTGTCGAGCTACACCACCAGCGACGGAGCGCAACACGCGATGGCCGACGTGTGGTTTGCCAAGGAGGCAGCCACCGCACCGCAGCTCGCCGAGCTGCTGGTGGCACCAGCCGCTGAGGTGCTGCCAGCAGCGCCCGCACACGTGGCGCCGGCGAGCGGCGCCACGCCGTCTATCGCCATCACGGCCTACAAGCCCGGTTTCGGCGACAGCCGACCCGCGCCGCTGCTTTAGGCAGCCTGCCGAACTCAAGCCCGACGGGCCTGCCCTGGATCGTGTCCCAACCGAGGCGAGGCGAGCTTGATCGTCTCGGCTGGGCATTTAGACTGAAACGCCGCCGTCAAGGAGTGTCCAGATGCTGATGCCTCGCCAACCCGAGCCGACCCTGCAGGTGCCTACCCTGAGCGAATTGCCCAGCACGACAGCGGGCTTGTGAAAATCTCGTGGCTTGGGGCTCGCGTGGTGCTGCTGACATCAGCGGCCATGCTGGCGTTCGCCGCGAACTCGCTGTTGTGCCGCATGGCACTGCTGCACACCGGCATCGACTCGGCTTCGTTCACGACAACGCGCCTGGCGGCAGGGGCCGTGGTGCTCGCGCTGATCGTTCGCTGGCGTGGCTCAGGGCCGAAACCTGGTGGGAGCTGGGTCTCGGCGCTG
This sequence comes from Burkholderiales bacterium, assembly GCA_038241485.1. GTDB lineage: Bacteria > Pseudomonadota > Gammaproteobacteria > Burkholderiales > Burkholderiaceae_C > Rhizobacter. The sequence goes on along the minus strand of JBBRFR010000119.1, from coordinate 4,795 downwards.
GCGTTGTTTGTTTATGCAGCCGCGTTCTCGTATGCCTACGTGAGCCTCACGACAGGTGCCGGCGCGTTGCTGCTGTTCGGTGCCGTGCAGGCGACGATGATTGGCCACGGCCTGTGGCGAGGCGAACGCCTGAGTGCGCTGCAGCAGCTCGGCTTGGTGATCGCGTTTGCTGGTCTGGTGGCCTTGTTATGGCCGGGACTGGCAGCACCACCAGCCGAAGGCTCGGCGCTGATGATCGGTGCAGGCATCGCCTGGGGCGTCTACTCGCTGCGTGGAGCCGGCACCTCTGATCCGCTGAGCGCGACGGCGGGCAACTTTTTGCGCGCCGTGCCCATGGCGGTGCTGCTGAGCGTGGTGACTCTTCACAGAGCGTCGTTCGACGCCACTGGCGTGGCCTATGCGGTTGCTTCGGGCGCCTTGGCCTCGGGTATCGGTTACGCGATCTGGTACACCGCGCTGCGACAACTGCGCTCAACAAGCGCCGCCAGTGTGCAGCTGAGCGTGCCCGTGATAGCGGCCGTGGCGGGCGTGCTGTGGCTCGGTGAGCCGCTGAGCTTGCGTCTGGTGCTCGCGTCGGCGGCGGTCTTGGGCGGGGTCGCCGCGGTTCTCGACATCAGATCGGTGCGAGTTGCAGCGACTCGGCACAGAACTTAGGGGGCCCTTCATGGCCACGACCGGATTCAAGAAGGCTCGACGGTCGCACGGACCCCGGGCAGCTTGGCCTGTGGAATGATGGCCCCCCACACCACTGTGCAGGAACCCTTCCATGCTCGTCAGCAACCTCGAAACCGCCCCCGGCCACCGCATCGTGGCGCACCTGGGCATTGCCCAAGGCAGCACCGTGCGCGCCAAGCACGTGGGGCGCGACTTCATGTCGGGCCTGAAAAACATCGTCGGCGGTGAGCTCAAGGCCTACACCGAGCTGATGCAAGAAGCGCGCGACGAGGCGGTGAAACGCATGACCGACGAAGCCCGCAGCATGGGCGCCAACGCCGTGCTCAACCTGCGATTCGTCACCACCTCGATCACCATGGGCGCGGCCGAGATCCTGGCCTATGGCTCGGCCGTCACCGTCGAGAAGCTCTGAGGGCATGGAGTACCTCTCAGCGATCTTCAACTCCGGCCTGCCGCTGATCCTGCTCGGGGTGGGCTACTTCGTGGGGCGTGCGCTCGAAGCGCGCCACTACGCGTCGATCCGCCAACGCGAGCGCGAGCTGCAGCCGGTGCTGGCGCTCAACACCCGCTACATACCCGAGGGCGTGAAGGCGCACGGCTCGCTGGTGGTGAGCGGCAGCGTGGTGGTGTCGTCCGACTACTTCAAGACCTTTGTCGCCGGCTTTCGCACCCTCTTCGGCGGGCGCTTTCGCGGCTATGAAACCTTGCTGGAGCGCGCCCGCCGCGAGGCCTTGCTGCGCATGAAGCTGCAGGCCCGCAGAAACGGCAGCACGCTGGTGATCGGCGTGCGCTTCCACACCACCCAGGTGGCCGGCTCGCAGACGCCGTCAGTCGAGGTGATGGCTTACGGCACAGCACTGCGCACCAAGCCCCCATGAGTGAAGAGCCGCGCGGGCCAACGCTCGAGAACCGGCTGCCGGCCGAAGGCATCAACAGCAGCAGCGAACACCCGCTGAAAGAGTTTGCCTGGCTGATGGTGGCCAGCGGCGTCACGCTGATGGTGCTGATGGCGCTGGCCAACTGGGGCGCGCGCTGGCTGGCACCCAAGCTGCCTTTCTCCGCCGAGGTGTCGCTGGCCGAGCGCCTGGTCGACCCAGCCAACAAACCCGAACACGCCGCACACAACGCCGAGCTGCAGCGTGTGGCCGACCAGGTGGCCGCGCGCATGGCGCTGCCCGAGGGCATGGTGGTGGTGGTGAGCTACAACGACTCGCCCCTCGTCAACGCCTACGCCACCGTGGGTGGGCGCATCCAGGTGTTCAAGGGGCTGCTGCACGAGCTGCAGAGTGAAGAAGCGCTGGCCGCGCTGCTGGCGCATGAGATCGCCCACGTGAAGCACCGCCACGTGGCCGCCGGCCTGGGGCGCGGCCTGGCGGTGGCCCTGCTGCTGAGCGTGGTCTCGGCCGACGCCGGCGCCGCAGCGGCCCAAGCCGCCTTCGGCAGCGCCGCCAGTTTCACCATGCTCGGCTACTCGCGCGAGCAAGAAGCGCAGGCGGATGAAGAAGCCCTGCAGGCCGTGGTGGCCCTGCACGGGCACGCCGGCGGCCTGGTCGAGCTTTTCACCCGGCTCGGGCAGGCGGACCAAGGCGCGGGGCCCAAGTTGGAAGCGCTGAACACGCACCCGCTCACCGAAGCGCGGCTGGCGGCCGTGCAGGCGCGGGCCCGTGAGCTGGGCTGGGCCACCTCGGGGGCGTTGGCGCCCTTGCCCCAGGTTTTCAAGAAAACCAAGCCCGGCTGAGCGTCGCGGCTAATTTTTGGCGATTTGTCGATTTCGACGACATTCGTTCGTCGAGTGAATAGCAGCGCCACACAACCCGGCGCCGCCCACCCTACCGAGAGGAATTCGACATGAACTATGTGGATGGATTTGTAGCCCCCGTTGTCACCGCCAACCGTGACACCTACCGCCAGCACGCCGAGCTGGCCGCCGCCGTCTTCAAGGAGCACGGCGCACTGCGTGTGGTCGAGTGCTGGGGCAACGACGTGCCCGAAGGCAAGCTCACCTCATTCCCCATGGCCGTGAAACGCGAGGCCCATGAGACCGTCGTGTTCTCGTGGATCGTGTGGCCGTCGAAGGCTGTGCGAGACGCCGGCATGAAAGCCTCGATGGAAGACAAGCGCCTGGCGGGCGTGCCGATGCCGTTTGATGGCAAGCGCCTGATCTACGGCGGATTTGAGGTGTTGATGGATGTCTGACTGGCCCCAGCGAAGGAGCGCCTGCGGCTGGTGCAAAGACAGCTGGGGCCTGTCGTGGCAGATCACGCCACGCGCCCTCACCGCCGCCATCGCCGACCCCGAACGCGCCGCGGCCAAGCGCGCTTTCGAGGCCATGATGGGAATGGCAAAAATTGACATCGCGGCGATCGAAGCGGCCCGGCGCGGCTGACGTTCCGAAGTCCGTTTGCGGGGGCCGCGAAACACTGCTTCGCGGCGCCTGGCGGCTCGTGCCCTGCGGACAGCCCGTGGGGCTGGCGGCGTCTTGAGCGCCCAGTTGTGAGGGCGTGGGCCTGGAACTAACTTGCCGCCGCAGTGGCCGGCATCGCCGCACCATGGCCACGGCCCAGCGCCTGCAGCGAGGCCCGCAGTGCAACGTCGATGGGCGTGGCCGCGGGCAGCGCCAGCGGCGCCATCGAGGCACCGTCCAGCGCATGGGGCACGCGCCAGAGATAGGCCATCTCGGCCAGCTCACGCCACATCGGCACCAGCAGGCCACCCAGGCGGAGCACGCCCCAGGGCATGCCGCCGCGCTTGAAACCGGCCGCCGGCGCCACGCCGAGGGTGGCGGCCACCTGTTCGAGTGCAGCGAAGAGCTCGCGTCCGGTGAGGGTGTGGCCGCTGAAGTGCAGATTGGCGAAAGGCGGCAGGCCCTGCGCCTGCGCGGCGGCAACGAAGGCCTGCGCCAGATCGGGCAGGTAGGCCCAGGCATGAGCCATGTCCAGCGGGCCGGGGTAGACCAGCTTGCCCTCGACGATGGCCTTGGTGATCACCAGGTCGAACCAGCTGCCTGTGCCGGCGCCGAAGAAGTCTCCAGCGCGCAGCACCGTGGCGCGCAGCGTGCCCGCAGCGCAGCGGCGCTGCAGCTCGGCCTCGATGGCCACGCGGATGCGGCCCTTGCGCGTGTCGGCTTGTTGCGGCGTGTCGGTGCGCAGCAGCGGCGGCATCTGTGTGCCGAAGTTGTAGACGTTGCCCGGCAGCATGAATCGCGCGCCAAGCTGCTGCGCCAGGTCCATGCCCGCCTGCGCCAGCGGCAGCGCTTCGGTGGCCCAGCGGGTGTAAGGCGGATTCACGCCATACACCACCACCTGCGCACCGGTGGCTTGTGCGGCAAGCGCGGGCAGATCGTCCACCGGCGCCTTCACCAGCCGCGCCCGCACCGGCATGCCGGCCACGACAGCGCGGCGCACCTGCGCCAGCACTTGCCAGCCGGCGGCGTCGAAGGCCTGCGCGGCGGCCAGGCCGAGGCGGCCGTTGGCGCCGAGGATGAGAACGCTGGGGCGGGAGGTTGTGGTCATGGTTGTGGTCATGGTGGTGTGGCCGTGGTGGAGTGCGATGGTGTGAGTCTGAGCCGCAGCCACCCCGCTGACAATTGCCTGACCCCGCATTGCAGACATACACTTATGCATGGCTTCAAACGGCATCGACGGCTTTGACTGGGCGCTCGTGAAGAGCTTCGTGGCGGTGCTCGACGCCGGCAGCCTGATGGGCGCGGCCCGGCGCCTGCAGGCGCAGCAACCCACCCTCTCGCGGCACATCGCCGAGCTCGAGCTGCAGCTCGGCGCGCCGCTGTTCGAGCGCACCGGCCGCGGCGTCACGCCCACCGCCGCCGGGCTGGCCATCGCCGAGGCCGCGCGGCAGATGGAAGAAGCTGCCGGCGCCTTGGCGCGCAGCCTGGCCAAGAATCGCGACGCCACCACCGGCACCGTGCGCATCACCGCCAGCCAGGTGGCGGCCAGCTGGCTGTTGCCGCCGCTGCTGGTGAGGCTGCAGCAGGCCGAGCCGGGCATCGCCGTGGAGCTGGTGGCCAGCAACCAGCTCACCAACCTGCTGCGGCGCGAGGCCGACATCGCGGTGCGCATGGTGCGACCGGACCAGGGCTCCCTGGTGGCGCGCAAGCTGGCCG
>JBBRFR010000118.1:0-10384 GCA_038241485.1 Burkholderiales bacterium | reverse complement strand
GGCGTAGGTGGGGATCGAACAACCGTCGGTGCCGCGAGCCGCAGCCGTCAGGTCCACACCGGTGGCAGCTTGCAGCGCAGCCGTCACCTCGCGCATCACGGCATGGTCGGGGTGCACATAACCGCTGAAGAAGCCGCGCAGGTCGGTGCCGCCGTGCACCGCGCAGGCGAGGCAGGCAAAACCTGCATGCTTGCCCGAGCAGTTGTTGTGCAGCGCGTTGGGTTCTTCGCCTGATGCGGCCAGGTTGCGGGCGGCTTGGTCGAAAGAAGGCCAGTGGCTGCCGCATTCCAGCGCGGCCACGTCGAGCCCGGCCTTGGCCAGCATGCCGGCGGCGGTGCGCACGTGCAGCGGCTCGCCGTTGTGCGAAGCGCAGGCCAGCGCCAGCTCGGCGTCGCTCAAACCCAGCTGGTCGGCCGCGCCGCTGGCGATGAGCGGCAGCGCTTGCAACACCTTCACCGCCGAGCGCGGGAAGACGGGGCGGCTGATGTCGCCGAGCTGTGCCAGCACGGCGCCATCGGCATCGAGCACGGCCAGCGCACCGGCGTGCTGTGATTCGACATGGCCGCCGCGTGTCACTTCAACGAGAGTGGGGTTCATGGCGCTCAATGTAGCGCGGGCACAATCGCCGGCGTCATGTCCCTCTTCGCCCTGAGCCTCGTTCTGGTTGCTGCCTTGCTTCACGCGGTGTGGAACGTGGTGGCCAAGAAGGCGGGCGGCGACAGCCGCTTCGTGCTGCTGGTGGCGCTGATGATCGTGGTGGTGTGGGCGCCCGTGGGCCTCTGGGCCGGCTGGGACGCCCTGCCACGCTGGGGCTGGGTCGTGTGGGCCCTGATCGTCACCAGCGGTATGACGAATCTTGTTTACTCCAACGTGTTGCTGCGCGGTTATGCGGTGCAGCTCGCGCCTCTTTCTCATGTGGCGCCTGCGCGTGAGGTGTCGATGTTGTTTGCTGCCTTGTGGGGTGGCAAGTTGTTGGGTGAGGGTGACCGTGGGTTGCGCATCGTCGGGGCGGCGTTCATTGCGCTCGGCGTGGCCGGCTTGGCACTCGGGTGATGGAGCAGCTCGGCGCTCGGCCTGGCCTGCTTCTCGCCGGCATTGACTTCACCAGCCGCCCGACGCGGCGCAAGCCGATCACGCTGGCGCTGGGCGCTCTGGAGCACGGGGTGGTGCGGCTCACGCGGGTCGAGGCGCATGACAGCTTCGAGGGTTTGTCGGCTTGGCTGCGCACACCGCGGCCGTGGCTTGCGGCCTGCGACTTTCCGTTTGGCCTGCCGCGCGAGTTGGTCGAGTCGCTGGGTTGGCCGCTGGAGTGGTTGGCCTTGATGCGGCACTACACGGCGTTGTCGCGCGAGGAGATTCGCGCCACCTTTGCGGCGTTTTGCGATGCGCGGCCGGTGGGGTCGAAGTTTGCGCACCGGGCGTGTGATGGGCCGGCCGGGTCGTCGCCGTCGATGAAGTGGGTCAACCCACCGGTGGCTTACATGCTGCATGCGGGGGTGCCTTTGTTGATTGATGCGGGGGTGCACCTGCCTGGGCTTCATCAAGGGGATGTGACTCGGGTGGCGCTGGAGGGCTACCCGGGCTTGCTGGCGCGTGAGCTGATCGGGTCGCGGTCGTACAAGAGCGATGACAAGTTGAAGCAGACGCCTGAGCGGCTGATTGCACGCAAGGATTTGCTGGAGGGCTTGGAGCGCGGGCGCAGCCGGCTTGACTTGCGGCTGCGGGTGTCGCATGCGCAGCGGGATGCACTGGTGGCAGACGCGTCGGGGGATGCGCTGGACGCGGTGTTGTGTTTGATGCAGGCGGCTTGGGCGAGTGGGCAGGAGGCGTATGGCATGCCGGGATCGGTCGATGCCTTGGAGGGCTGGATCGTGACGGCGCCTGTGGGGTGATCCTCCTGTAGGCGCGCAGGCCAGCAACCGTTCGCGCGCTACCCGCTGTTCGCGCATTACCCGCTGTTCGCGCACCCCCCTCCGTTCGGGCTGAGGTATCGAAGCCTTGTGCCGCTGTCGCGTTGTGTGTTCTTCCCACTGAGTGAGACCGCGTCGGGATGTCGTCCCGCCTGACCACCTACTTTTCTTTGCTTCGCCAAATAAAAGTAGGCAAAAGTTTCGAAGGTGGGTGCGCTCACTTTGCGAAGCAAAGTTATGCGCGCACAAAGGCGACCCTATGGGCCGACTGCTCTGCGGTGCTCGGTCTTTGCGGGTCGGGCAGAACTGACTACGCGGCCTGCGGTCGCTGCGTTCAGGCAACCGCCCGAAGTCAGATGGCGAAGGCGGTGACGCGCCCCCGCAAAGCCCTGTGCTCCTCGACGGCTCAGAAGGGGCCCAAGAGCAATGCGGTCGTTGCTTCGCAACTTTCCCTGTCTACGCCTCGCTTCGCCTCGGCGCGAACAAAGTGATGCGCCAGCTGGTGTTGGTCTCCCCGTTCGGACGAGCCGAAAGGTTGAGGGTTTTTTGATTTCCGTTCGGGCTGAGCCTGTCGAAGGGTGCGTCGTGCACTGCGCTTACCCTTCGACAGGCTCAGGGCGAACGGTGGTGAGGCACCTGCTTCTTGCCTACGCCTTGCGGCGCGTCGCGACGAATACACCGCTCACGGCGAACGGTGGTGGGGCACCTGTTTCTTTCATACGCCAACCTGCTCAACCTCAATACACCTCACGCAGATGAATCAGAGGCGACCGATACTGCCCAAAGCTGATCCGTGCCACAGGGTTCCGGTTGTACGTCGCTGCCGCAAGCTGCTTGCCCTGCAACCACGGCATCGCCGCCGTCACCGCGGGCGACGCAGCCACCCCGGCAGCCGAACACTGCTGGCCTGCCGCCACCGCCCCGAGGTTGATCGTGGCGTCAGCGCTCCCCGCGTTGCCACTGCCCGGCGGCAACATGCGCAGCAAACCGCGCCCATTGGTGAACACCACACTCGCCGACGCCGGCGCCGTTTCACAAGCGGCCAGGTTGCCCCGGTAGGTGCCCAAGGCCAGGCTGCTCAAGGGCAACGATGTGCATTGATCCTGCGCGTGGGTGGCAAAGGTGCTGCCGTTCCAGTACTGCAACTCCACCGCCACGGCCAGGTTGATCAGCTCGCTGCCATACGCGCTGCCGAGCTTCAACACACCAAAGCGAAACTCGTTGCCCTGGTCGAACGCGATGTTGGCCATGCTCAAAGGCGTGGTCGTCGTGATGCTGCCGTTGCCGCTGCCCGTCTCGGAGCTGTCGGTCACGCTCCAGGCCAGGCTGATGCTGGCGTTGAAGGGCGCCATCGGTACGGTGGTGGGCCGCACCATGCGCAGCAGGTCGCTCGTTTGCGCCGCGAGTGTGGCGCTGCCGTTGCCGTTGGCCGTGATGCTGGGCAGGGTGGCGCTGCTGCTGTCGAGCCCCGGCGTGGCGCCGATCAGCGGTGTGTAGGTTTGTGACCTCACCAAGCCACTCAACTTGGCATTCGGGTAGTTGACCGTGGGTGCACCCGCGGCATTGCGCGCCAGCACGGTGGCTTGTGGTGCGGTGGCGTAACCAAAGGGCTGGCCGAGGTAGGTGAAGCTTCGCGCGGCGCAGGTGCTGCTGTTGAAGGTGCGCAGCACCGGGGTGGTCAACAACACCACGTCGAAGTGGTCGGGCACGAAGCGCCCCACGGTCACGGCAGCCGAGGTGACGCTCATCTCGGCCGGCGTCGAGCCGTCGGCTGCATCGACGTTGGCAAAGCTGCTGTCGACCAGCTGCAGGTTGAAGGCGCCGGCCTCCGAGTAGCTCGCGGTGGCGGTGTTGATGACACCGGCCACCGCGCTGGGCGTGAGCGTCAGCGTGCCCAGTGTGGCGCTGCAGACGGCGCCGCCGCAGGTGCTGACAAACACCGTGGGGGTGCCGGTGTAGTTGCTGGTGGTGACGGGTGTGGCCGCGCCGTTCACCGCCGTGGCCCGCACGGTGAAGGGCCGGCCGGCCTTGTGCACATTGCCGCCGCTCGCCGCGCTGTTGGCCAGGGGGCGCGTGGTGCCGGCGGTCAGCAGGGTGGCGTCGGTCGCGCGCAGGTTCGCCAGGCTGGCGGGCCGCACGGCAAAGTTATCGCTGCTGCAGCCCACCACGGTGGCGGTGCCGCTGGCGGGGTAGCTGATGCGCACCCGCGCGTCGCGCCAGGCGTTGGCCACGGTGAGAGCGATGTTCTTGCGGCCGTTGTCGCTGGCGGCAAAGCTGAGCGTGCTCGCGCTGGTGCCACTCGCCACCGCCCAGCTGCTGCGGCAGCCGGTGCTGCTGTTGAGCGCGCCGCTGCTGTTGCTGCTGTCGAGCAACTCCACCCGCACGCTGCCGGTGAAGCCAGTGGCCACGCCGGTGCCGGCCGTGTTCACCGCCACCACCGCCACGCTGAAGGTGCTGCCGGCGATCTTGGTGCGGATCACGCCGCTCACGCTGCCCGCTGCCGTGCCGGTGTCGAAGGTGTTGAAGCGGCCCGGTGCGCCGGCGCCTGGGGGCGCGCTGCACAACGCTGGCACGGCAGCACCGCCGGAGGTCACCACACAGCTGTTGCTGCAAGAGCCCAGCGCCCCACAGCACACGCCGCCCACCGTGGCGCCGCTGCCCAGGGTGATGGTGGACGCGCTGGTGCTTTGGGCACATTGGCCGACCGAGGCAGAGTTGCCCAAGCTGAGCGCGCCGCTGGTGGTCAGCGAGCCGCCGATGTTGGCGCGGCCACCCGGGTTGCTCATTGAGGTGGCGCTCACGCTGCCGTTGATTCGCCCCTGGTTGCCCACGCTCAAGGTGCCCGTGACCACGACGCGCAGGTCACTTGCCAAGCCGGCGGCGTTGATCAGCGCGCGGTTCACGTTGAGATTGCCGTTGACGGTGATGGTCGCGGGGCGGGGCGCGGAGATCGTGATGGTGTCGCTGTTGCCCAAGGTCAGCGAGCCGCAGTTGTAGTTGCCGCCGCTGCCGCTGCAGCCGGTGGGCAAACTGCCGGGGAACACATAGTTCACCGCCAGTGCCGGGCCGGCGATCAACACCAAGCTCAGCCAGATCAGGGTGCGAATCAGGTGGGTCATGGCCGGCTCACGGTGGCTTGCAGTTGGCGCTCGGCGTGATCGTGTGCACCGGGCGAGCCGGCCGATGCGGTGGCGGTGATCTGGTATAGCGTGACGCCCACGCCGGCTTCATCGTAGGGGCCGCTGGCCACGCACACCACCTGCACCGCAAAGCCGGTGGCGGCGACGGCGTTGGGCAGCGCGCTGGTGGGCGAACAGCTGCTGTTGCGCAGCGCCTGGTAGGCGCCCCACTCGATGCCGGCGCGGGCGGCGTAGTAGGCGCGGGTGCCCAGCAGGTCACGCACGCCGCTGATCTGCTGTGAGTTCGACAGCGACAGCATCAACCCGCCCAGCAGTGCCAGCACCACCATCAGGAAGATGGCCGACACCATGGCGAAGCCCGTTTGTTGCCGCGCGCCGATCATGGCGAGCTTTCCACAAAAACCTGCTCCATCAGTGTGATGCTTTCAGCGCTGCGTGTGAGGGTGAGGCGCAGTGTCACCACCGCCTTGTGCGCCGAGCCGGTGGTGTTGTAGGTGAACGAGCAGGCGGCGACCGAGCCGCTGAGCAACGCGTTGTTGGCGCCCGTGAGGGAGCTCAGCGGAGCACCACCCAGGTTGGTGGGCTGGGCCCCCTGGATGGCATAGCCGGAGTAGCGCCGCAGGCTGCCCGTACCGCCGGGCAGCGGCGCGCAAGCGTAGGTGATGGGTCGGCTGACAATGTGGAAGCGGTGGTTCGGCGAGGCATACGGAAACTGCGTACCGCCCCCGCTGTAGGCCAGCGTGGCAAGCGAAGCGCCGCTGCTGGTGAGCGCACGCCGGCTGGTGCCGGCATAGGCGTCGGCGCCGATCAGGCCGAGGTTGTAGACCACCAACTGGTCACCCGCCTGGGCGCTGACCGGGGCCCCGAGCACCTCGAAGCTGCCATCGGTGGCCACAGTGAAGTCGAGAAAGTCACCCATGCCCGCGGCGTTGGGTGCGGCGCGGTAACGCCCGGCCGATCGCACGGGCAAGAACTCGAGCCGGTTGCCAGCGGCGTTGACACGCACGCTGTTGGGCAGCGCGGTTTGCAGCTCGCGGGCGATGCGGCGCAGCGCCACATCGGCTTCGTCGGTCATCTCGGCGCGCCGGGCCGTGTCGACATAGGCGTTGATCGGCTGGCGAATGAACACCGCCACCATCGCACCGACGATGCCGGTGAGCGCAATCACCATCACCGCTTCAATCAGCGTGAAGCCGCGTTGGTGGGTGGCGAGCTGGCGTTGCATTAGATCACCCGGTGCTGTTGGGCGCGTAACGGAAGCGGTAGGCGGTGAGGCTGACGCTGTCGCCTTGGTGGGTGACTTGCACCACCACGCGCAGCACGGCGTCAGCAGGCAGGCCAAAGCTCGCGCCGTCGCGGCTCACGCTGACGTTGGCCGAGTAAGCGCCCAGGCCCGCGATCGGTGTGGTGCCGTTGTCCAGGCTGTAGATGCCGGCGGCCATGGTGTAGCCGTGGTAGTCGGCCACGTTGTCGAGTGGGTCGGCGTTGTTGAAGCGGCCTTCGCTGCCGGGCTGGGGGCCCAGCGCGGCACCACCTCGGTCTTGTGAGCCTGCTGCACCGCCGGTGCAAGCGGCCGTGCTGGCCGGCGGCGTGGCGGCCTCGTTGGCGGGGTCTTGTGGGTCGCAGAAGGTGAAGGGCTGGGCCAGCACTTCGTTGAGCATCGACTCGGCAATGGCCACGGCTTGCTTGCGCACCAACGGGTCGGCGCTGTTGCGCACGGTGTTGCCAAACACCATCAACACGCCGGCCACCGACACGCTGATGATCATGATGGCCATCACCAGCTCGATGAGGCTCAGCCCGCGCTGGCGGGCGCGGTCAGCGAACGACGCCGGTTTCGGGTTCGATGGTGAGTGGTGTGGCATGGCCGGTCACCGAGATGGCAAGCGCCGACAACATCGGCGTTGACGGTGCAGACAAGGGGCGCCCTTGCGCGTCGAAGATCAGGCTGGCGGGTGTGGCCACCGGCGCCTTGGCGGGCAGGGCGTTGCTGCTGTCGCCGTAAGGCAGGCCGTTGCCAGGGTTCACCAGCGCATTGCCGGCGGCGCAAGCCTGGTTGACGCCGCTGGTGCCGGCGTAGGTGATGGTGACCTGCGTGGCCGCGACCGACACACACACATTGCGCCGCATCGCGATTGCTGACTTCTGCGCGTAGCGCAAGGAGGCGCCGACAAAGTCGCGCGTGCCTCGCGCGGAGAACTGATCCATGTCGAACAGGCGCGGCACCGCCACCGCCGCCAGGATGCTGATCAGCACCAGCACGATGATCAGCTCGGCCAAGGTGAAGCCGCGTTGTGTTCGCATGTTGTTCCCCTCACGCCAGGTCAAGCTGACCCGGCGTGTTGGGTGCTCAACGGGCGCAGAAGACGATAACGTTCTGGTCGGTCACACCCACACCGCGCGGCGTCACGCGGCAAGTGGCGCTGACTGGTGAGACACCCGGCGCCGCCACGGCCGCGCAGGTGGAGGGGCTGCCAACCACGGTGCGGATGCGGAACTGGTCGTCGGTTGCCGGGACGCCCGCCACCAGCGCCACGCCGTTGACGAAGTTACCCAGCAGCGCCGCCGTGCAGACGTTGGCCTGGTTCAGCACCACGGCAGTGGTGTTGCCGGCCGTGCGGGCGGCGTAGTTGATCGATGAGCCCGACGAGATCGCGCCTGCCACGCCCTTGGCGGCTGCGTTGTGCGCATCCACCGACAGGTCGACAAACTTCGGCACGGCCACGGCAGCCAGCACGCCCAGGATGATGATGACCACCACCAACTCGATCAAGGTAAAGCCACGTTGCGTTTTCATGAGGTTCTCCAATATCAATAGAACAAGGGCGAAGGGAAACGGTGGAGCGGGTTCAGCACCCGCTCACCACGGGAACTGAAATGACCGCGGCCGCTTGGGCCTGGGTCGCTTGGGTGTAGGTGAAGCTGCAGTGCGCGGGGTCGCTGGCGTCGGCGCGGGCGAAGCGGGTCACGGCACCGTTCACGCTGACGCGGTAACCCTGGGCCTGCAGTTGGGCGTCGGTCGGTGTGAACGCCGTCGTCATGCCGATAGCCGAGGCAATGCCCGGCGTGCCCAGCGGCTTGGAGGCCGGGTAGCTGTTCCATGTATGGATCAGGCCGCTCTCGGTGCACACCGTGCCGGGGCCTGTGACCTGGTTGTCGGCCATGCCGCCGCCAGCGCAGGTCACGCTGTCGCGTTGGCCGTTGCGCGCCACCACGCTGGCGTGCACCAGCGTCGAGGCCACCGCCACCGCACCGTGCAAACCTTTCAGGTTGCCGATGCGGGCCGCGCGCTGCAACTGCGCCATGCGCGGCAGCATCACCGCGGCCAACAGGGCCATGATGCTCAGCGCAACAGACAGTTCAATCAGCGTGAAGCCTTTCATGGGGGCTCTCGGTTCGTACATCGTTGTCATGGTGGGCGGTGGGCTCACCCACGCTCTGGCGAACAGCGGGTGAAACCACAGCCTTCTTCAGGCCAAGCGCCAGCGGGCGGCATTGGCTTGTGCGAGGGCTATCGGTGGCCGCCGCCACAACTTGAATCAAAGTGTTAACAAAGCGTGACGCGTTCAACGCTTTGGGGCTGAGGTGGTGGCGCAAGGCGAGGGCGCTTGCGCCCGAGCGGGCCTGCAGATCAGGCAGTCGCGGGAAGCCCGTTATTTCTGTATTGACAGAAATAAGTGCCAGGCCTAGAGTGCAGCCATGGACCTCTCACCCACCCTCTCGCGCTTCGTCTTGCACTGGGGCGAAATGGGCACCCGCTGGGGTGTCAACCGCACCGTGGCGCAGATCCATGCGCTGCTCTATATCACCGGCCGGCCGATGCACGCCGAAGAGATCACCGACACGCTGGCGGTAGCGCGCTCCAACGTGAGCAACAGCATCCGCGAGCTGCAGGGCTGGAACCTGGTGCGGCTGGTGCACCTCGCCGGTGACCGGCGAGATCACTTCGAAACCTCGACCCATGTGTGGGAGCTGTTCCGCACCATCGTGCGCGAGCGCCAGCGCCGTGAAATCGCCCCCACCATCGAGGTGCTGAGCGAGTTGCTCGCCGACCCGGCGATCAGCCGCGACCCCACCGAAGCCAAACTGCGCATGCGCGAGACGCTGGAGTTTTTGCAGACCCTCACCGCCTGGAGCGACGAGATGTTGAAGCTTGACACCGAGACCCTGGCCAAGGTGCTCAAGCTGGGTGCCCGGGTCAAGAAGTTGCTGGGCCGCGAGGGGCCCGATACCGCACCGGCAACCGAGGTCACACCAGCCCATTTGTTGGGCCCTTGATCGGGCATTTTTTTGAGCCTTGATTTCTGTTTAGACTGAAAAGACTGGAGGGAATAATGAACACCATCTACCCACTGACCCTGCTCTACGACGCCGGCTGCCCGGTGTGCTCGCTGGAGATGGATCACCTGCGCTCGCGCAACCAGGAAGGCCGGCTGGTGTTCATTGACATCACCACCCCGGGCTTCGACCCGGCGCCGTTCGGCGCCTCGCTGGCCGACATGAACGCCGAGATTCACGCCCGGCGTGCCGATGGCCAGGTGATCCGTGGGGTGCAGGTGCTGCGCCTGGCCTACGAGGCCGTGGGCCTGGGCTGGGTGTGGCGGCCGACCGACTGGCCGCCGCTCAGGGCTTTGTCTGAAATGGGTTACCGGGTTTTTGCGCGCCACCGGCAACGCATCTCGCGCATGGCGGCGCCCTTGATCAATGCCATCCGTGCACAGCGGGCGCGGCGTGTGGCAGAACGCATGCGGGGCTGCGCCAGCGGCACCTGCGACGCTCGTCAAAACCGGAGGCCGTCATGAGAGTGCTTGTTGTAGGTGCCACCGGCTGCGTTGGCCGCGCGGTGGTGCATGCGCTGCGCTCGCGCGGCCATGCGGTTGTCGAAGGCGCGCGCAGTGCGGCAGAAGGGCGGCATTCGATGCAGGTGGACTACGCCCAGGAGCGTTTGCCGCAAGCGTGGGCCGAGCGCCTGCGCGCTGCGCACATCGACACCGTCGTCAACTGCGTGGGCATCTTGATGCCCACGCGTGAGCAGAGCTTCGAGCGCACCCACACCCACGGGCCGATCGAGCTGTTTCGCGGCGCCGTGCTGGCCGGTGTGGGCCGCGTGGTGCAGGTCTCGGCGCTCGGCGTGCGGGGTGACGCCGACACACTGAGCACGCCGTATCTGCACAGCAAGCTGCTGGCCGACGATGCGCTCGCCACGCTGCCGCTCGACTGGGCCGTGCTGCGCCCCTCGCTCATCTACGGCCCGGGCAGCCAGAGCGCGGCGCTGTTTGCCACGCTGGCCAGCTTGCCGGTGATCTCGCTTCCTGGGCGCGGCATGCAGGCGGT
>JBBRFR010000117.1:0-10384 GCA_038241485.1 Burkholderiales bacterium | reverse complement strand
GCGAGCCTGGCCTCGGCGGGCGGCGGCAGCGTGCAGGTCAAGGGCAACGTGATCGCCAACAAGCTGGACGACTCGCGCGAAAAAGACGGGCTCTTCGCCGGTGGCTCGGCCGGTATCAGCCAAGGTGGTTTGAACGCCGGCGTGAACCTTGAAAAGGTGGACCAGGTTCACCAGGCCAGCACCCAGAACGCGACGATCTCTGGCGTGGCCTTGCAGGTGGGCGGCAAGCTCGAAGGCAACAACCTGCAGCCTGACGGCCGCATGCAAAACCAAACCGAGACGGTGCTGAAAGACGAACGCATTGCAGGTGTCTACGTCAACGGCACCGGCGTGAAGAACACGCAGCGTTCAGGCAAGACGGCTGAGACCGGTTCTTCGGCCAAGACACCCGCCGTCGCGGACAAGGCATTGCCACCCGTGCCGCCCGCCAGGCACTACGAAAGTGTGGTGGTGCTGATTTCAGCCAACAAGGCTGGCGGCGCGCAAGACAAAGTGGCGCAGGACGCCGGGCAGGCCTTGTACAGCCGCAACGAAGACAAGAACCGGAATGTGGTGCTCGTGCAGGAGCAGGCCGACGGCCGTCTGGCAGTGGTCAAGGGCGATCTGTCCAGCGTCAGCGGCACGACCAAGGTCGAGGTGGTCAGCCACGGCAATGAACTGAAGGGGCGTGCGCAAGATGTAGCCGGGCTGGTCAAGCAGCTTGACGAGCTGACCCCTGGTGCAACGTTTGACCGTGTGAACGTGAACGCCTGCGCCACCTGCAACAAGCAAGGTGAGAAGAGTTTTGGCCAGGAGCTGACCGGGGCCTTGGCGGGTGGCAGGCTCAAGGGCACGGAAGTGGCGGAATACAGCCCAGGCACGAAGCTGCACATTGATGCGGCCGGCAACAAGCTGGTCAAGAGCGAACAGGGCGAGGCCACGTCGACCACCTGGCGAGCGGGAGAAGGCTCACCGCACCGGGTGGGCGAGAAGCCTCTTGCCACGTCGCGCTTCGATGACGCCCTGGCGCTGCGCGGCGATGGCGATTTTTTGAGGGCGGGGCTGGGCATGCGCTTCCCCAAAGACCGAGCTTTCGATCTTGCGCCCGGACAGCACGAAACCAGGGACCCGGCCACACTGAGGAATGTGTACAAGCAACCTGATCTGATGCGCTCGAAATACAAGGGCGCAGCCACCGAGCGCGACCAATTTGGGTCGCGCGCCACCACCGGCATCCCGATTTCCCGGGAACGCAACGGCTGGCCGCGCGCGGGTTGGTCGCAGGGGCACATCGAGCTGGCCCAACAACTCACGGCGGCCCTCAGGGCCGACACGCACAGGTTGCACAGCAGGGCCGAGAACTCTCATGCGCTGGCACATGGCGACTATGGCGTCGATCACTTTCTGTCAGCGCCGCCGGCCTCCCGGCATCAAAACACCGAGCAGCTTGCGCTGGAGGTGGCGATGCGGCTGGCCGCGCAGGATTTGCACCGAGATAACTTTGCGCTGATAGAAGGGCAGCCCCACCCCGAGATGATCAGGCTGAAGGTCACCGACACAATCGACCAAGCAACTGGCGCATTGCAAGTCAGGCGCTACAAGATCATCAGGCGCCTCGATCCCGAACGGGGGTGGGACGAGCCGGGAAACACCAAGATTGCCGTCGACCACCTCATGGACGGCGAAAGAAAGAGCATCGCCAGACAAGACGCGGTGGATCTGAGCCAAAGCGTGTATCAAGCATTGGTCTCTGATGACCACGGCCCTCGTGTCGACAACTACGGCAGCACAAAACCCGAACAACGGCGCGGCCTCAACCGAAACACACGCGCCATCGAAGCCCCGACTGTCGCCGAGCTCAAGCGCTATGCCGAGGCGACCTTGGCGCAGATGCAAGCCAACAAGAGAGCGGGGAACGAGTTCGACCGCGACGGCGTCCGGCTGGCCGGCCCGGCCTTTACGGACCTGACCGTGAACGAGCGCGGTGTGCCGAGGCAGTACAACGAACGCAGTGGCGTTGCGCCGGAGGAAGTCGCTGTACGGACCATAGCGAAAGCGAACGACTGGGACGAGACGAAGGTGGGTGAATTCTTAAAGACCAAACAGCTTGCACCCGATGAGCAAACCAGAATTGCCGGCGTCACGAAGACAGCCGTTAAGGCATTGAACGAGCAAGTGATCAACATCCTGCGGCATAACTCCACCATGGCCGCGTTCATGTCAACGGTCGCGAAGGCAAAGCTCGGGGAGGGGAAGCCAGGGGATATCGAGATTATCGAGAACACTCACGCGACCTTGATCACTCTGCTCAACAGCCTGAACCTGGCGGAGGGCACTCTGGCGTCCCATGGTCTCAAAAACGACGGCTTGAGCAACCTTTTGCCAGCGGCCGCAAACTGGCTCTACAGCATGAACAAGAAGGCCGAGGACGACGCCAAACGCTTGGCAACGCAGCGAGCTTCAAACGCCATGGAAGTCGAGTGAGCGCCGTTTAAGGCGACAGGTTCGTTTCGCGGATCGAAGGCCCGCTCAGGCCTTCACCAGCAAACACACCGCCCGCGCTTCGATCGATTCAAGGCGCCCCACCGGCCCCATGCCCTCGGCCGTCTTGGCCTTCACATTCACCTGCTCCACCGGCACGCCCAGCGCAATGGCGAGCCGCTGGCGCATGGCCGGGATGTGCGGCGCCATCTTCGGCGCCTGCGCAATGATGGTGCTGTCAACGTTGCCGATGATCCAGCCGGCGGCGCGCACACGGCGGCCGGTTTCGGTCAACAGCGCCAGCGAATCGGCGCCCCGGAACTGCGGGTCGGTGTCGGGAAAGTGACGGCCGATGTCGCCCATGGCGGCGGCACCAAAAAGCGCGTCGGTGATGGCGTGGCACAAGGCATCGGCATCCGAATGGCCCTGGAGGCCATGCGTGTGTGGAATCTCCACCCCACCGAGGATGAGCTTGCGCCCGGTCACCAAGGCGTGCGTGTCCCACCCTTCGCCAATGCGCCAGCGTGGCACCTGCGGTTTGAGCGTCATGGGCGTGTCCTCAACAGGCGTTCGGCCAGCGCAAAGTCGCTGGGATAGGTGACCTTGAAATTCTCAATCGATCCCGGCACCAACTTGGGGGCCCGGCCGGTGGCCTCGATGGCACTGGCTTCGTCGGTGACGGCGCCGGCGCTGGCCAGGGCATGCTGCAGCTCGCCCAGGCGAAACATCTGCGGCGTCTGCGCCTGCCACTTGTGGGCGCGGTCCACGGTGGCAGCCACACGGCCCGCGGATTCTTGTTTCATCGTGTCAGCCAAGGGCAAGGCCAGCAGGCCACCCACCTCGTCATTCAGGCAAGCATCGATCAAGGCATCAACCCAAACGGCCCGCAGCAGGCAACGCGCAGCGTCGTGCACCAGCACCCAGTCGTGTGGCTGCGCACCGCGGCGCAACAACTCGGCCAAGCCGTGGGTCACCGATTCAGCGCGGCTGGAACCACCGACACGTGCCGCCCAGCCGGTGAAAGCAGGGGCGTGAGACTCAAAGACCGTGTCACTCGGGCTCAGCACCACCAGCGTGTGCCGAAGGCGTTTCACTTCGGCCAAAGCCGACAAGGTGTGTGACACCAAGCTGCGACCCGCCAGCAGCGCGTACTGCTTGGGCCCATCAGCTGCCGCACGCTCGCCCACGCCGGCACAGGGCACCAAAGCGTAGAGGTGGGGAGGAGATGTTGTAGTCATCAAGCGCACAAAGAGGGGCGAATTCTATAATTCGCGCAGTTCATCGCCCCGGAGGAATACGCCTCACCGGGGCGATTTGATTTTCTGACCAGCAACCGAGCTCAGCTGCCCTGCCCCACCACCGTTCGGGCTGAGGTATCGAAGCCCTGCGCAGCCCTTCGATACCTCAGGGCGAACGGAGCTTGACTGAGGTACGTCGCCAATCAGGTTTGATTTTGTCTGGCCCCCCATGCAGTTGCCCTCGCTCGCTCCCGGTAAACGCTACACCCTGCCGCGCCCGCTTGGTTCGGCCGATGCCTTGCTGTTGGCGCGCTTCGCCCAAGCGCAAAAAGCACAAGGCCAGCTCACCGCCATCGTCAGCGCCGAGCCGGCCGACACACAACGCCTCGAAGCTGAGTTGCAGTTCTTTGCGCCCGAGCTGCGCGTGGCCGTGTTCCCCGACTGGGAGACCCTGCCCTACGACACCTTCTCGCCGCACCAAGACCTGATCTCCGAGCGCCTGGCCACACTCTGGCGTGTGCAGCAGGGCGAGGTCGACGTGGTGCTGATGCCGGCCTCCACCGCGTTGGTGCGATTGGCGCCACCGAGCTTTCTGGCCGGCTACACCTTTCACTTCAAACAAAAGGCCAAGCTCAACGAGGGCGCGCTCAAGGCGCAGCTCACATTGGCTGGCTACACGCATGTGAGCCAGGTGGTGTCGCCCGGCGAATACGCGGTGCGTGGTGGTTTGATCGATCTCTTCCCGATGGGCTCGCTGGTGCCCTACCGCGTCGACCTGTTCGGCGACGAGGTCGACAGCATCCGCACCTTCGACCCCGACAGCCAGCGCAGCCTCTACCCGGTGCCCGAAGTACGGCTGCTGCCCGGCCGTGAGTTCCCGATGGACGAAGAGGCGCGCACCGCCTTTCGCGCCCGCTGGCGCGAGAAGATGGAAGGCGACCCGACCAAGGTGCGTTTGTACAAAGACATCGGCAGCGGCATCGCCACCGCCGGCATCGAGTACTACCTGCCGCTGTTCTTTGACAGCACGGCGACCATCTTCGAGTACCTGGGCGCCAAGGCCACGCTCGTGCTGCACGGCGAGATCGATGAGTCGCTGAAACGCTTCTGGACCGACACCCGCGAGCGCCACCGCTTCTTGCAGCACGACCGCGAGCGGCCCATCCTGCCGCCCGAAGACCTGTTCTTGCGGCCTGAAGACTTCTTCACACTGGCCAACGCGCACGCGACGTTGGTGGTGCGCGGCAAAGAGCCCGTGGAGTGGGCGCGGCCATTGCCCGACCTGAGCGTCGACCGCGGCGCGCCCGAGCCCTTGAAGAAGCTGCAGCTGCACGTGGGCACCACACAGCACCGTGTGCTGATCATGGCCGAGAGCCAGGGCCGGCGCGAAAGCCTGCTGGAGCTGCTGCGCGACAGCCGAATCGAGCCACCCAGCGTCACCAGCCTGGCCGAGTTCGAGGCCGGCAGCGAACGGTTTGCGATCGCTGTCGCGCCGATGGCCGAAGGGTTCTTCTGGACCGAGCCGGGCATCCAGTTCGTCACCGAAACCGAGCTGTTCGCCACCTCGCCCACCGCCCGGCGCCGCCGCAAACAAGAGCAGGTCAGCGACGTCAATGCGCTGATCAAAGATTTGTCGGAGCTGAAGGTCGGTGACCCTGTCGTGCACGTGAACCACGGCATCGGCCGCTATGTGGGCCTGAGGACGATCGATCTCGGGAATAACGAAGGGGGGCCCAGCGAGTTCCTGCACCTCGAATACGCCGACAAGGCCACGCTCTACGTGCCGGTGGCGCAGCTGCACCTGATCAGCCGCTACACCGGCGTCAGCGCCGAAGAAGCGCCGCTGCACCGCCTGGGCTCTGGCCAGTGGGACAAAGCCAAACGCAAGGCAGCCGAGCAAGTGCGCGACACCGCGGCCGAGCTGCTTAACCTGTATGCCCGCCGCGCAGCACGTGAAGGTTTCGCCTTTCGCTTCACCCCGCACGACTACGAAGCCTTTGCCGCGAGCTTCGGGTTTGAAGAAACGCCCGACCAGAAGGCCGCCATACACGCCGTCATTCAAGACATGGTGTCGCCCAAACCCATGGACCGCCTGATTTGTGGCGACGTTGGTTTTGGCAAAACCGAGGTCGCGCTGCGCGCGGCCTTCGTGGCCGTGACGGGCGGCAAGCAAGTGGCCATTCTTGCGCCCACCACGCTGCTGGCCGAGCAGCATTTCCAGAACATCTCCGACCGCTTTGGCAAGTGGCCCGTCAAGGTGGCCGAGCTGTCGCGTTTTCGCTCTCCCAAGGAGATCAAAGCGGCCCTTGAAGGCATGGCCGACGGCACCATCGACATCGTGATCGGCACCCACAAGCTGATCAGCAAAGACGTCAAGTTCAAGCGCCTGGGCCTGTTGGTGATCGACGAAGAGCATCGCTTCGGGGTGCGCCACAAAGAGGCCATCAAGGCCATGCGCGCCGAGGTTGATGTGCTCACCCTCACTGCCACGCCCATCCCGCGCACCCTGGGCATGGCACTTGAAGGCTTGCGCGACCTGAGTGTCATCGCCACCGCGCCGCAGCGCCGTCTGGCCATCAAGACCTTTGTGCGCAACGAAGGCAACAGCGTCATCCGCGAGGCCGTGCTGCGCGAGCTGAAACGCGGCGGGCAGGTTTACTTCTTGCACAACGAAGTAGAGACCATCGAGAACCGCCGTGAAAAGCTGCAAGAGCTGCTGCCCGAAGCGCGCATTGCCGTCGCCCACGGCCAGATGCCCGAGCGCCAGCTGGAGTCGGTGATGCGCGACTTCGTGGCCCAGCGCCACAACGTACTGCTTTGCTCCACCATCATCGAGACCGGCATTGACGTGCCCACGGCCAACACCATCGTGATGAGCCGTGCCGACAAGTTCGGCCTCGCGCAATTGCACCAACTGCGCGGCCGCGTCGGGCGCTCGCATCACCAGGCTTATGCCTACTTGCTGGTGCCTGATGTGCAAGGCCTGACCAAACAAGCTGCGCAGCGCTTGGAGGCCATTCAGAGCATGGAAGAGCTGGGCTCCGGCTTCTACCTCGCCATGCACGACCTGGAGATTCGCGGCGCCGGTGAGGTGCTGGGCGACAACCAGAGCGGCAACATGATGGAAGTGGGATTCCAGCTCTACAACGAGATGCTGTCTGAAGCGGTGCGTTCGCTGAAGGCAGGCAAGGAACCCGACCTGCTCTCACCCCTGAGCGTGACCACCGAGATCAACCTGCACGCCCCCGCCCTGTTGCCCACCGACTATTGCGGCGACGTGCACACCCGCCTCAACCTCTACAAGCGCCTGGCCACGGCCGAGAAGCCTGAAGCGATCGACACTTTGTTGGAAGAAATCACCGACCGCTTCGGCAAGCTGCCACCACAAGGCCAGACGCTGTTCGACGTGCACCGCCTGCGCGTGTTGGCCAAACCCTACGGCGTGATCAAGATCGACGCGGCCCCTGCGCTCATGATCATCAGCTTCCGCCCCAACGCGCCGGTTGACGCCATGCGCATCATCGAGTTGGTGCAAAAGAACCGCCACATCAAGCTGGCGGGCAACGACAAGCTGCGCATCGAGCGCGAAACCAAAGAACCGAAAGACCGTGCACAGTTGATCCGCGATGTGTTGCGCTCGCTCGGCACCCCCACCACCTCTGCAACCGCCTGATTCTCATGTCGACACAATTTGCCCCCGGCCTCGTCATCCAGCGCTTCACGCCGCCGCTGAACTTGCGCGATTTCAAGCTGATCGCCTTCGACATGGATTCGACGCTGATCAACATCGAGTGTGTGGACGAAATCGCCGACGCTGCAGGCCGCAAGGCCGAAGTGGCCGCCATCACCGAGGCGGCCATGCGCGGTGAGATCACCGACTACAAAGACAGCCTGCGGCAGCGTGTGGCCCTGCTCAGGGGCGTGCCGGTGTCGGCCATGGAGCAGGTGCTCAACGAGCGGTTGCAGCTCAACCCTGGCGCGCAAGCCCTGGTTGAGGCCTGCCACGCGGTGGGCATGAAGACGCTGCTGGTGTCGGGTGGCTTCACCTTTTTCACCGACCACGTGCGCGACCGGCTGAAGATCGATTTCACCCGCAGCAACGTGCTCGAGGTGTCAAACGCCGCCCTCACCGGCCGCCTGGTCGACCAGCCCTGGGGCGACATCTGCGACGGCGAAGAAAAGCGCCGCATGCTGCTGTCGACTTGCGCTCAACTGGGCATCACGCGCCAGCAAGCCATCGCCATGGGCGACGGCGCCAACGACCTGCCGATGATGGGCGAAGCGGGCCTGAGCGTGGCCTATCACGCCAAGCCCAAGGTGCGCGAGCAGGCCATGGTGGCCATCAACACAGGCGGCCTCGACCGCCTGCTCGAACTGCTGTCGCGCTGATCAACCGAGCTTGAAGACGCTGACCGCCTGTGTCAGCGCCTGGGCCTGCTGCTTGAGGCTCTCGGCCGCAGCCGATGACTCTTCGACCAGCGCCGCGTTGTGCTGCGTGGCCGTGTCCATCTGAGTGACCGACTGATTCACCTGCTCCAGGCCGCTGGATTGTTCGACAGTCGCTTCGGCAATCGCCTTGATCGTGCCCGACACCTCGCGCACTGAAGCCACCACCTCTTGCATGATGCGGCCGGCGTCGTTGGCAAGTGTGGAGCCCGCCTCGACACGCTCTTCACTGTTGCGAATGAGCACCTTGATCTCTTTGGCCGCAGCCGCCGAGCGCTGGGCCAGGCTGCGCACTTCGCTGGCCACGACCGCAAAGCCACGGCCTTGTTCGCCGGCGCGCGCCGCTTCCACCGCGGCATTCAGCGCCAGGATGTTGGTCTGGAAGGCAATGCCGTCGATCACCCCAATGATTTCGCCGATGCGCTTGGAGGCCGCGGTGATCTGCTCCATCTGCTGCACCACCTCGCCCACCACGGCACCGCCCTTCTCTGCTACTTCTGAGGCACCCGCCGCCATGGCGGTGGCGGCGCGTGAAGAATCTGCGTTATGCCGCACCGTGCTGGCGAGCTGGTGCAGCGTGGCCGCCGTCTGCTGCACGTTGGCGGCCTGGTTCTCCGTGCGCGAAGACAGGTCCAGGTTGCCGCTGGCCACCTCGGACGAAGCGGTCGAGATCGACTCCGCCCCCACCCGCACGCCCGAGACGATGCCCGAGAGGTTGTGCACCATGCGCTGCATGCTGGCCAGCAGGCTGGTGGTGTCGTTCTTGCGCGTGCTGATTTTCACCGTGAGGTCACCCGACGCCACCCGCTCGACCACACCCGCCGCATAAGCCGGGTCGCCGCCCAGCTGGCGCGAGATGGAGCGTGTGATCGCCGTCGCCATGCCCAAGCCGAGCAGCACCGACAAGATCACCCCACCCAACAGCACGGCGCGGCCTATGTCGTAGGTTTTTTGGCTGCCTGCACCGGCTTCGTTGCCGCCCTGGGTGCTCAGCTCGACCAGCCGGTCCATGCGGCCTTCGATCTGCTGCGCACGCGGCCGGGCCTCGGCGTTCTGCAAGGCGATGGCCGCTTCGGTGCCCTCTTTGCTTGACACCTCCAGCACCTGTTTGGTGACGGCGACAAAGGCTTCGTTCAGCGTGCGGATCTCACCCAGCAGCTTGCGTTGCTCTTCCAGGGTGACGAGCGCCTGGAACTCGGCCTCGTGTTTTTGATACTGCTCGGTGGCCGCCGTCACCAAATTGCCGTGGCGGCGCTTTTCGCGCTCGTTGGCGGCCATCGCGTGCTGCAAGGTGGCCAGGCGGATCGTCTGCAAGTCGCTGCGCCACTCGAGCGCCGCGCGCACCGCCGGCATCCAGCGCGTCTGCAAATCGGTGGCCGCCGAGTTGACCTGCCGCAACTGAAGGAAGGCGATGCCACCCAACACCACGGTCAACACGATCGCCACGCCAAAGGCGGCGATCAAACGATGAGACAGCTTCAGCCGGTCAATCCATGCCATGGGGTTCTCTCCGAAAATGACCATTTCACCCTCGTTGCGAGGGGTCGTTCAGGTCATATCGGCCGGCGGGGCCCAGGTCTGAAGCAGCGAAGTGCGGCAAATGCCCTCCGGAGACCGTGCCGGCGGCAAACCGGGCGTCGATGCGCGGCCAGAGCTCGGGTTGAGGGCGGCGCCGTCGAAGGCATTGAAGCCGGTCAGCAGCACGGTCGGGGCGCTCAGACCCCGCCGAATGGGCTCTCAGGCTCTCAGGCTCTCAGGCCGGAGCTGCAGTCACCACGATGCCGTCTTCGTCGGCATACAGCCAGTCACCGGCACGCACCCACACACCCTGGATCTGCACCGCCACGTCTCGCTGGCCTTCGTTGCGCTTTTCGGTCGGCAAGGGCATCAGACCGAGCGCGCGGATGCCGAGGTCGCACACCGCGAGCTCGGCGCTGTCGCGCACACAACCGTCGACCACGATGCCGGCCCAGCCGTTCTTGGCGCCAGCCGCACCGAGGTTGCCGCCGACCAGGGCCCGCCGCAGCGAGGCGCCCCCGTCGACCACCAGCACGCGGCCTTCACCGGGGGTGTCGAGCGCGGCCTTCACCAGCGTGTTGTCTTCGAAGCACTTCACGGTGCTGACGATGCCGGAAAACTTGATGCGTTTGCCGTAGTCGCGAAACGCAGGCGGCAGCACGCGGAACGTGCCGTCGCTGCTGTTCTTGTGGGTGTCGCAGAGGTCGCAGGTGGCGAAGTCG
>JBBRFR010000116.1:0-10407 GCA_038241485.1 Burkholderiales bacterium | reverse complement strand
CGAAGTGTTGACCCCGCTGGCCGACAAGCTGGGTGCCGCACTCGGTGCCAGCCGCGCCGCCGTGGACGCGGGCTACGCACCGAACGACTGGCAAGTGGGCCAGACGGGCAAGATCGTCGCCCCGCAGCTGTACATCGCCGCCGGCATCTCGGGGGCCATCCAGCACCTGGCCGGCATGAAAGACAGCAAGGTCATCGTGGCCATCAACAAAGACCCCGAGGCACCGATCTTCAGCGTGGCTGACTACAGTCTCGAAGCGGATCTCTTCACCGCTGTACCAGAGCTGGTGAAGGCGCTTTAAGAGGCGCACCTTCCTGAAAGCCCGTTTGCCATCCCTCGGCCAACGGGCTTTTTCTCGACCCAAGTTCTTTCGACAAAAGATTGCCAGGAGACACCATGAGCTACACCGCCCCCGTCAAGGACATGCTGTTTTGCATGAAAGAACTCGCCGGCCTGGAGGCTGTGTCGCAACTGCCGGGCTTTGAAGATGCCGGCCTGGAGACGGCGCAGGCCGTGCTTGAAGAGTGCGCCAAGTTCAACGAGGGCGTGCTTGCGCCGCTGAACTTTGAGGGCGACAAGAACCCCTCGTACTGGAAGGATGGCAAGGTCTTCACCACGCCGGGTTTCAAGGATGCGTTCCGTCAGTTCGGCGAAGGCGGTTGGCAAGGCCTGCAGCACCCCGGCGACTTTGGCGGCCAGGGCCTGCCTAAGACCATCGGCTCCGCCTGCATCGAGATGCTCAACAGCGCCAACATGAGCTTTGCGCTGTGTCCGCTGTTGACAGATGGTGCAATCGAAGCACTGCTCACCGCCGGCTCGCCCGAACAACAAGCCACCTACCTGCCCAACATGATCTCGGGCAAGTGGACGGGCACGATGAACCTGACCGAGCCGCAAGCCGGCTCCGACCTGGCTTTGGTGCGCACCCGCGCCGAGCCGCAGCCCGACGGCACCTACAAGATCTTCGGCACCAAGATCTTCATCACCTATGGTGAACACGACATGGCCGAGAACATCGTGCATCTGGTGCTGGCGCGTGTGGTCGGTGCGCCTGAGGGCGTCAAAGGCATAAGCCTCTTCGTCGTGCCCAAGTTCATGGTCAAGGCCGATGGCTCGCTGGGCGAGCGCAACGACGCGCATTGTGTGAGCATCGAGCACAAGCTGGGCATCAAGGCCAGCCCCACGGCCGTGCTGCAGTTTGGTGACCACGGTGGCGCCATCGGCACGCTGGTGGGTCAGGAGAACCGCGGCCTCGAATACATGTTCATCATGATGAACGCGGCTCGTTATTCAGTTGGCATTCAAGGCATTGCCGTTGCCGAACGTTCGTACCAGAAGGCCGTTCAGTACGCGAAGGACCGCGTGCAGTCGCGCCCCGTCGATGGCTCGATTGCTGCCAGCGCACCCATCATTCACCACCCTGACGTGAAGCGCATGCTGATGACGATGCGCTCGCTGATTGAAGGCTGCCGCGCCATGAGCATCACGGCGGCCTCGGCCTACGACGCTGCGCATGCCCACCCAGACGCCGAAGTGCGCAAGCAGAACCAGGCTTTCTATGAATTCATGGTGCCGCTGGTCAAGGGCTACAGCACCGAGATGAGCCTCGAAGTGACGAACCTGGGCGTGCAGGTGCACGGTGGCATGGGCTTCATCGAAGAAACCGGCGCGGCCCAGCACTACCGTGACGCCAAGATCCTGACCATCTACGAAGGCACGACCGCCATCCAGGCCAATGACCTGGTAGGCCGCAAGACCGCACGCGACGGTGGTCAGACGGCCAAGGGCATCGCCAAGCAGATCGCAGTCACCGAAGCCGAGCTGGCCCAACGCGACAGCGTGGCCGCCCGCTCGGTGCTCAAGCGCTTGAGCGCAGCACGTGTGGCGTTTGAGCAAGTGGTCGACTTTGTTGCCACCGGCACCAAGGGCAACCCCAATGCGGTGTTCGCCGGATCGGTGCCTTACCTGATGCTCGCCGGCAATGTGATGGCCGGTTGGCAACTCGCCCGCGCGCTGCTGGTGGCCGAATCGCAGCTGAAAGCAGGCGAGGGCGATGTGGCCTTCCTGACAGCCAAGGTGACGACCGCGCGCTTCTACGCCGACCACATTCTGAGCCGCGTGCCGGGTGTGCGTGATGCCATCGTCGAAGGTGCCGACAGCGTGACCGCGCTGGCGCTCGAGTCGTTCTGATCCCGATCAACAACCCTTTCATCCGGAGACGTTTGTGGCCCTGCCTCCCGTTCTGCAAAACCTGCCGCTGCCGATCATCGGCTCGCCGCTGTTCATCATCAGCACGCCTGCGCTTGTGATCGAGCAGTGCAAGGCCGGTGTCGTGGGTTCCATGCCGGCGCTGAACGCGCGCCCGGCCGAACTGCTGGACGAGTGGCTGGCCGAGATCACCGAGACGCTGGCGGCCTACAACAAGGCCAACCCCGACAAGCCGGCCGCGCCGTTTGCAATCAACCAGATCGTGCACAAGAGCAACGACCGCCTGGATCACGACATGGCGGTGTGCGCCAAGTACAAGGTGCCCATCATCATCACGTCGCTGGGGGCTCGCGTCGAGGTCAACGATGCGGTGCACGCATGGGGTGGCATCGTGCTGCACGACATCATCAACAACAGGTTCGCCCACAAGGCGATCGAGAAGGGTGCTGATGGCTTGATCGCGGTGGCCGCTGGTGCGGGTGGCCATGCTGGCGTGAAGAGCCCGTTTGCCTTGATTCAAGAGATACGCGAGTGGTTCGACGGCCCTGTGGCGCTGAGCGGCTCTATTGCCAACGGGGCCGCGGTGCTGGCTGCACAGGCCCTGGGTGCTGATTTCGCCTACATTGGAACGGCCTTCATCGCGACCGAAGAAGCGCGTGCCGCCGAGGGCTACAAGCAGGCCATCGTGGAAGGGAGTTCAGACGACATCGTCTATTCCAACCTCTTCACCGGCGTGCATGGCAACTACCTGGCGCCGTCGATCCGCGCGGCAGGCCTGGACCCCGACAACCTGGAGGTCAGCGACGCCAGCAAGATGAGTTTCGGCACCGAGCGTGCCAAGCCCAAGGCCTGGAAAGACATCTGGGGGTCCGGCCAGGGCATTGGCGCAGTCAAGAAGGTGGTGCCGACCCGCGAGCTGGTGCAGCGCTTGCGCGACGAATACACCACGGCGCGCAGCCGCCTGGGCCTGGTCGCGGCCTGATTCAGTGCTGCGGCTCGACCGTGAGGTCGCAGTCGCAGCCTTTGCCCGCCGCGATCATGCGCATCGCGAAGCGGGCCGCCATACCAGCCAGCCAGCGTGGCGCGACAAAGCGCTCTGGCTCGCTCACCACGCCGCAGCGGTAGCGGTTTTCCAGTTCGTTCCACGTCAGGGCGACGCAAGCACCCGTGCGCCGGCGGCTGAGCACAACGCCCACCGGGCAAGGCTCCACCGTGCAACACACGCCGCAACCATTGCACGGCTCGCCCCACGCTGGTTTGGGCGCGGCGGCGGGGTGAATGTGGATGGTCTGGCGCATGGGTGCGTGGCTTGTCCCTGCTCACATTGTGCGAACTCGACCGGAGTTCAATCGCGCGAAGTGGCTGCCGATAACCAAGGGTGTTACAGTCGTCCGCAGACTTTTTTCGGTCCTTCCCGTCCCCTTGATCACAACGTCAAGGCGGGTCGCAATCCGCCAGTCGGTTCAGCCGTGTCGCGGAAGGTTTATCAACCCACTACAGCCCCGGGAACCGGAGCGAAAGGTGAGCGAAATGATGCAAGAGTACAGGTCCAACTCCCACCTGTTCGGCGGCAATGCGCCCTACGTCGAAGAGATGTACGAGGCCTACCTCGACAACCCGGGTTCGGTGCCCGACAACTGGCGCTCGTATTTCGACGCTCTCCAAAACGTCCCCGCCACCGATGGCACAGAGGCCCGCGATGTGGCCCATGCCCCGGTCATTGAATCATTCGCCCAGCGCGGCAAGGCCAACGCCTTCACCGTCAAGGCCAGCGCCACCGAGCTGGCCGTGGCCCGCAAGCAGGTTCACGTCCAGTCGCTGATTGCGGCTTACCGCTCGCTCGGCGCCCGCTGGGCCGACCTCGACCCGTTGAAGCGCCAGGAGCGCCCCAAAATTCCCGAGCTGGAGCCGGCGTTTTATGACCTGAGCGAGTCCGACATGGACATCACGTTCAGCGCTACCAACACCTACTTCACCACCGCCGAGCAGCAAACGCTGCGCGAAATTTTGCAGGCGCTGCGTGAAACCTACTGCGGCTCCATCGGCGCCGAGTTCATGCACATCACCGAGCCCGCTGAAAAGCGCTGGTGGCAGCAAAAGCTTGAAGCCATTCGCTCCAAGCCCAACTTCACGGCCGACGAGAAAAAGAACATCCTCGACCGCCTCACCGCCGCTGAAGGCCTGGAGCGTTACCTTCACACCAAGTACGTCGGCCAGAAACGTTTCTCGCTCGAAGGAGGTGAAAGTTTCATCGCCTCGATGGACGAGGTGGTGCAGCGTTCGGGCATCAAGGGCGTGCAAGAAATCGTGATCGGCATGGCCCACCGTGGCCGCCTGAACGTGCTGGTCAACACCCTGGGCAAGGCCCCGGCCGACCTGTTCTCCGAGTTTGATCACACGGCACCCGAAAATCTGCCTTCAGGTGACGTGAAGTATCACCAGGGCTTTTCGAGCGACGTGACGACCGATGGCGGCCCGGTGCACCTGAGTCTGTCGTTCAACCCTTCACACCTGGAGATCGTGAACCCGGTGGTTGAAGGGTCGGTGAAAGCCCGCCTGGATCGCCGTGGCGACAAGGAAGGTGACACCGTGCTGCCCGTCATCGTGCACGGCGATGCAGCCTTTGCCGGCCAGGGCGTCGTGATGGAAACGCTGGCGCTGGCGCAAACGCGCGGCTACTACACCGGCGGCACGCTGCACATCGTCATCAACAATCAGATCGGCTTCACCACCAGCGACCCCCGCGACTCACGCTCCACGCTGTATTGCACCGATGTGGTCAAGATGATCGAAGCGCCGGTGCTGCACGTGAATGGTGATGACCCCGAAGCCGTGGTGCTGTGCACCCAGTTCGCACTTGACTACCGCCAAGAGTTCAACAAAGACGTGGTGGTTGACATCGTCTGCTTCCGCAAGCTCGGCCACAACGAGCAAGACACGCCTTCGCTGACCCAGCCGCTGATGTACAAGAAGATCGGTCAGCACCCCGGCACGCGCAAGCTCTACGGCGACAAGCTGGTGGCGCAAAACGTGCTGCCGGCCGAGGGGCCGGACGGAATGGTCAAGGCCTTCCGTGCGGCGATGGATGCCGGCAAGCACACCGTCGACCCAGTGTTGACCAACTACAAGAGCAAGTACGCCGTCGACTGGTCGCCCTTTCTCAACAAGAAGTGGACCGACTCGGCCGACACCGCTCTGCCGCTGACCGAGATCAAACGCCTGGCTGAGCGCATCACCTCGGTGCCGGTCAACTTCAAGCCTCACCCGCTGGTCGAGAAGGTGCTGGCCGACCGCGCAGCCATGGGCCGTGGCGAAATCAATGTCGATTGGGGCATGGCCGAGCACTTCGCGTATGCCTCACTGGTGGCCAGCGGCTACCCGGTGCGCCTGTCGGGCGAAGACTGTGGCCGTGGCACCTTCACCCACCGCCACTCGGTGCTGCACGACCAGAACCGCGAGAAGTGGGACGAAGGCACCTGGACACCCTTGGAGCACATCGCCGACAGCCAGGCGCCGTTTGTCGTGATCGACTCGCTGCTGTCCGAAGAAGCCGTGCTCGGCTTCGAATACGGCTACGCGGGCTCCGACCCCAACACTTTGGTGATTTGGGAGGCGCAGTTCGGCGACTTCGTCAACGGCGCGCAGGTCGTGATCGACCAATTCATCGCCTCGGGCGAAGTGAAGTGGGGCCGTGCCAATGGCCTCACGCTGATGCTGCCGCACGGCTACGAAGGCCAAGGCCCTGAGCACTCGTCGGCACGCCTCGAGCGATTCATGCAATTGGCCGCCGACAACAACATGCAGATCGTGCAGCCCACCTCGGCCAGCCAGATCTTCCACCTGCTGCGCCGGCAGATGGTGCGCATGTTCCGCAAGCCACTGGTCATCATGACGCCCAAGTCGCTGCTGCGTGCGAAGGATGCGTCGTCGCCGCTGACGGAATTCACCAAGGGTGAGTTCCGCACCGTCATCGGCTCGAGTCGCGAAGAGATCGACAACGACAAGGTCAAGCGGGTGATCGCCTGCTCGGGCAAGGTGGCCTACGACCTGATCAAGCGCCGCGACGAGAAGAAGGCCTGGGACACCGTCATCGTGCGCGTGGAGCAGCTCTACCCTTTCCCGCACAAGGCCTTCTCGACCGAGCTGAAGAAGTTCCCCAACGCCACCGACGTGGTCTGGTGTCAGGACGAGCCACAAAACCAAGGCGCGTGGTTCTTCGTGCAGCACTACATCCACGAGAACATGCTCGAAGGCCAAAAGCTCGGCTATGCCGGTCGCCCGGCCTCGGCCTCGCCGGCTGTGGGTTACGCCCACCTGCACCAAGAGCAGCAAAAGGCGCTGCTCGATCAGGCGTTCAGCAAGCTCAAGGGTTTCGTCCTCACCAAGTAACCAAGATTTCCGTTCGTCCTGAGCCTGTCGAAGGGCATGTTCACATGCCACCAGACCCTTCGACAGGCTCAGGGCGAAACGGCATGTTGAGAAAGAAATGAAATGGCAATCGTAGAAGTCAAAGTCCCGCAGCTCTCCGAGTCCGTGGCCGAAGCCACCTTGCTGCAATGGAAGAAGAAGCCCGGGGAAGCCGTGGCGCTGGATGAAATCTTGGTCGAGATCGAAACCGACAAGGTCGTGCTCGAAGTGCCGGCCCCGGCTGCTGGCGTGATGGCACAGCTCGTCAAGGGCGACGGCGAAACCTGTACCAGCGACGAAGTCATCGCCAAGATCGACACCGAAGCCGCGGCCCAGGTGAGCCCGCTGGAGGTCAAGCTCGTGCCTGCTACCAGCGCGCCGGCACCTGCCGCGGCTGCACCTGTCACTGGTGGCAGCAAGAGCGGCGTCGCCATGCCGGCCGCCGCCAAGCTGATGGCCGACAACAACCTCGCCTCGGGCTCAGTGCCTGGCACTGGCAAAGACGGCCGCGTGACCAAGGGTGACGTGCTGGGTGCCATCGCCGCGCCTGCCAAGCCGGCTGCAGCCTCGGTGGCGGCGCCTGTCGCTGCCAGCGTGGCCAAGCCTTTGCCGAGCGTTGCCGCGCCGGTGTCTGCCAACCTCGGCGAGCGCCCCGAGCAGCGGGTGCCCATGAGCCGGCTGCGTGCGCGTGTGGCCGAGCGGCTGCTGCAGTCGCAAGCGACCAACGCCATCCTCACCACGTTCAATGAAGTGAACATGGCGCCGGTGATGGAAATGCGCAAGAAGTTCCAAGAGAAGTTCGAGAAGGAGCATGGCGTGAAGCTCGGCTTCATGAGCTTCTTCGTGAAGGCCGCCGTGGCCGCGCTCAAGCGTTACCCCGTTATCAACGCCTCGGTCGATGGCAACGACATCGTCTACCACGGCTACTTCGACATTGGCATCGCGGTCGGCTCACCGCGCGGCCTGGTGGTGCCCATCATCCGCAATGCCGATCAGATGAGCTTTGCCGACATCGAGAAGAAGATCTCCGAGTTCGGAAAGAAGGCGGGCGAGGGCAAGCTTTCGCTCGACGACCTGACCGGCGGCACCTTCTCCATCAGCAACGGCGGCACCTTCGGCTCGATGCTGTCTACGCCCATCATCAACCCGCCGCAATCGGCCATTCTGGGCGTACATGCGACCAAGGATCGCGCTGTGGTCGAAAACGGCCAGATCGTCATCCGCCCGATGAACTACCTGGCGCTTAGCTATGACCACCGCATCATCGATGGTCGCGAAGCCGTGCTGGGCCTGGTGGCCATGAAGGACGCGCTGGAAGACCCGGCTCGCTTGCTGTTCGACATCTAGTCATGGGGGCCCCTCGTCCAACGAGGACGTCGGCCGATCCCCCCAGGGGATGCGGGCCGGCTTGGGAGCGGCCCGGCGCTCGGCCCGCGCGTCCTCACACAAGGAATTTGATCTCATGAGCAAATCATTTGACGTGGTCGTCATCGGTGGCGGCCCCGGCGGCTACATCGCCGCCATTCGAGCCGCGCAGCTGGGGTTCAGCACCGCCTGCATCGACGACTGGAAAAACGCCAAGGGTGGCCCCGCGCCCGGTGGTACCTGTACCAACGTGGGCTGTATTCCGTCCAAGGCCTTGCTGCAGTCGAGCGAGAACTACGAGCACGCCAGGCTTCATTTTGCCGACCACGGCATTGGCGTGACGGGTCTGAGCATGGACTCAGCCAAGATGCTCAGCCGCAAGGATGCGGTGGTGAAACAAAACAACGACGGCATCCTGTACCTGTTCAAAAAGAACAAGGTCACGTTCTTCCATGGTCTGGGTTCGTTCGTCAACGCCGTCGACGGTGGCTACGAGATCATGGTAACGGGGGCGGCCGAAGAGGTCATCTCTGGCAAGCACATCATCGTGGCCACTGGCTCCAGCGCGCGCGCACTGCCGGGTGCAGCGTTCGACGAAGAAAATATCCTGAGCAACGACGGTGCGCTGCGCATCGCCGCAGTGCCGAAGAAGCTGGGTGTCATCGGCTCCGGCGTGATCGGCTTGGAGATGGGCTCGGTGTGGCGCCGCCTCGGTGCCGAAGTCACCGTTCTCGAAGCCCTGCCCACATTCCTGGGTGCGGTCGACGAGCAGATCGCCAAGGAGGCGCACAAGGCCTTCACCAAGCAGGGTCTGAAGATCGAGCTGGGCGTGAAGATCAGCGAAGTCAAGTCGGGCAAGAAGGGCGTGAGCGTGGGCTACGTCAATGCCAAGGGCGAAGCGCAAACGCTCGATGTCGACAAGCTCATCATCTCCATCGGGCGCGTGGCGCACACCCAGGGCCTGAACCCCGAAGCCGTGGGTTTGAAGCTCGACGAACGTGGCGCCATCGTGGTCGACGACAACTGCAAGACCAACCTGCCCAACGTGTGGGCGGTGGGTGACGTGGTCCGCGGCCCCATGCTCGCGCACAAAGCCGAAGAAGAAGGTGTGGCCGTGGCCGAGCGCATTGCCGGTCAGCATGGGCACGTCAACTTCAACACCATCCCGTGGGTGATCTACACCTCGCCCGAGATCGCTTGGGTGGGCCAGACCGAGCAGCAGCTGAAAGCCGCCGGCCGTGCTTACAAGGCGGGCACCTTCCCCTTCATGGCGAATGGCCGAGCGCGCGCGCTGGGTGACACCACCGGCATGGTGAAGTTCCTGGCCGACGCCAAGACCGACGAGATTCTCGGCGTGCACATCGTCGGCCCGATGGCCTCGGAGCTGATCTCCGAAGCCGTGGTGGCGATGGAGTTCAAGGCCTCGGCCGAAGACATCGCGCGCATCTGCCACGCCCACCCCAGCTTGAGCGAAGCGACCAAGGAAGCAGCACTCGCGGTCGACAAGCGCACGCTGAACTTTTGACCGTGGGCGTCAGAACGCTTTACGAGCAGACCCTCGCAGAGCGGGGCTACAGCGCCGACCCTGCCCAGTTGCTCGCGGTTGATGCGCTGGAGCGTTGCGAAACAGAGTGGGCCGACTACAAGGCCCGACGCGGCAATGCGCTGACCAAGCTGGTCGTGCGCCCGCCCATCCCGCGCGGGGTGTACATGTATGGCGGGGTGGGGCGGGGCAAGAGCTTCCTGATGGACTGCTTCTTCAACGCCGTGCCGCTCGCCCGCAAGACCCGGCTGCACTTTCACGAGTTCATGCGCGAGGTGCACCGCGAGCTGGCTGAGTTGCAGGGCACGGTCAACCCGCTCTTCGAGTTGGGCAAGCAGATCGCACGGCGCTACCGGCTGATCTGTTTTGATGAATTCCACGTGGCTGACGTCACCGACGCGATGATTCTTCATCGCTTGCTCGAATCGCTGTTCGAGCACCGCGTGAGCATCGTCACCACCTCCAACTTCAAGCCCGACGACTTGTACCCCAACGGGCTGCACCGTGATCGCATCCTCCCTGCTATCGAGCTGCTGAAGAACAAGCTGCAAGTGATCAGTGTCGACAACGGCACCGACTACCGGCGCCGCACGCTGGAGCAGGTGGCGATG
The DNA here is from genome assembly GCA_038241485.1 of Burkholderiales bacterium. Classification (GTDB taxonomy): domain Bacteria; phylum Pseudomonadota; class Gammaproteobacteria; order Burkholderiales; family Burkholderiaceae_C; genus Rhizobacter. The sequence continues at coordinate 273 of JBBRFR010000116.1, read as the reverse complement.
TACCACACGCCGCTGGGTGCAAGCGCCGATGCACAGATGACTGATGCCTTCAACCGCCTGGCCGAAAGCAAGGACGAGTCACCGGTGTTGCACATCGAACACCGCCAGTTGCAGGCGCGCCGCAAGGCCGGTGGCGTGGTGTGGTTCGACTTCAAGCAGTTGTGCGGCGGCCCGCGTTCGCAGAACGACTACCTGGAGATCTCCAGCCAGTTCCACACGGTGCTGCTCACGGGCGTGCCGCACATGCCTGTCAACATGGCCTCGGAAGCCCGG
>JBBRFR010000115.1:0-10547 GCA_038241485.1 Burkholderiales bacterium | reverse complement strand
TCGTCTCGTTGCACAGCGGGCTCACCCCGGCGCAGCGGCTGAAAAACTGGCTGGCCGCCCATCTGGGGCTGGCCGACCTGGTGCTGGGCACGCGGCTGGCGGTGTTTGCCTCGATGCCACGGCTCGGGCTGATCGTGGTCGACGAAGAGCACGACCCTTCGTACAAACAACAAGAAGGTGCGCGCTACTCGGCGCGCGACCTGGCCATCTACCGCGGCAAGCTCGAAGGTGCCTGCGTGGTGCTGGGCTCGGCCACCCCCTCGCTGGAGAGCTGGCAACGTGCCGAACAAGGGCGCTACGAACGGCTCACGCTGGCGCACCGGGTGGGCGGCGGTGCGCTGCCGACGGTGCGGCTGGTCGACATGAACCTGCTGCCCAAGGCGACCGGTGTCACCTCGACCCTCTCACCGCAGCTGGTGGCGGCTCTGGCCAAACGGCTCGAACGCGGCGAACAAAGCCTGGTCTTTCTCAACCGGCGTGGTTATGCGCCAGTGCTGCATTGCACCGACTGCGGCTGGAAAAGCGGCTGCCCACATTGCAGCGCCTGGCGGGTGTTCCACAAGCTCGACCGCACGCTGCGCTGCCACCACTGCGGCTTCACCCAGACCGTGCCGCGCGCCTGCCCCGACTGCGGCAACCCCGACATCAGCTCGCTCGGCCGTGGCACCGAGCGGCTCGAAGAACAGCTCGCCGCCGCCCTGCCCGGCGCCCGCGTGGCCCGCATCGACGCCGACAGCACCAAGCTCAAGGGCGCGCTCGAAGCCCAGCTCTCGGCGGTGCACGCCGGAGAGGTGGACGTGCTGGTGGGTACACAGATGATCGCCAAGGGCCACGACTTTCGCCGCATCACACTCGTCGCCGCCGTGAGCCCCGACAGCGCCTTGTTCAGCAGCGACTTCCGCGCGCCCGAGCGCCTGTTTGCGCTGCTGATGCAAGCCGCCGGCCGCGCCGGGCGCGACGCCGCCCAGTCCGAGCGCAGCGAGATGTGGGTGCAAACCTGGCACCCCACTCACCCGCTGTACGGCGCGCTGCGCCAGCACGACTACGCGGCCTTCGCGGCCAGCCAGCTGAAAGAGCGCGAGATGGCCGGCCTGCCGCCGTTTGCCCACCTCGCGCTGATGCGCGCCGAAGCCCGCACCGCCGAAGCTGCGCGCGACTTTCTGCAGGCCGCGGCCGAACTCGCCGCCCAAATCCCCGGTGCGGCTGAGCTGCTGATCTACCCGGCGGTGCCCACCAGCGTGGCGCGGGTGGCCAACATCGAGCGCATGCAAATGCTGGTGGAGGCGAGCACACGCGGCGCGCTGCAACGTGTGCTCACACCGTGGGTGGCCGAGCTGCCCTCGTTGCGCGGCCAACACAAGGCGGTGTTACGTTGGGCGCTGGACGTCGACCCCCTGGCGATTTGAGCCTAGGCTGAGCCACCCAGCCTGGAGGCGCTGCCGCCCTCTTGCGCGAAGTCGTCAAAAGGGCGCACCTTGTGTATCTTGCCCGCAGCAACTTGAGCCGCGTCGCATGTTTCACTGACCGTCCACCCCGAGAACCCGGCGCAGCGCCTGTACGAGTCCTGCGGCTTCCGCAGGGTCGAACAGCGCAACGCCTATCACCTCATGGTCGCGAATCTGGCCTGACGCTCTCATGTCCAACCTTGGCCTTTGACAATCCACTTGCACATGAAATTTCGCCCCCTGCTCGCGGCTCTCACTTTCTCTGCGTTAAGTGCAGGGTGTACGACTCCACCGTCGCCATATGACGTGAATGGCAAGAGCGCAGCAACTCCAAAAGACGCCTCTTTCCTGTTGGTGGAGAGCGCAAATGCCGTCATGGCAAAAAGAGGCTCTGTTGAATTTCGAGTGGGTACAGCGCCGCCTCGACCCGTTCGCCCTGAGCAGGGACTGAGCTTGTCGAAGGCCCGTGCGTCGAAGGGCTGGTGAGCGAAGCCACCGTGCGAGAAGGGCTTCGACAGGCTCAGCCCGAACGGGGGGTGGGGTATGTATTTGCCCACTCGAAATTCAACAGAGGCCAAAAAGATTCACCAAGGCAAGTTCACCGCCGAGACTCATCCGCGCTGTCGCTCCGGAAATGTCGAAAGCGGCGATCAATTACGGCCACATGGGCACGGTGCACGTCGAGGTCTCAGTCGCGAAAGACGGTCGAGTCACTGAGGTCAGGGTTCTCGAATCGCCGAACGAGTACCTTTCGGAAGATGTCTCCCGAGCTTTGATGCAGTGGGTATTCAGCCCTTTGATCATGGGTGGAGAGAACAAGGCGTTCAAGTTCCGCCAACCGTTTGTCTTCCGGCCAGGCGCTTGAAGGCCAACCCTCTCCATCGAGCCACCCTCTTCGGCACAACACAGTTCACTCCCTCTCAAAAGCCCCCCACCCATGGCCACTGGCATCGTTCGTCTCCACCGCGTACTTCGTTCACCGTGTGGCACCGACATCACCATCGTGCAAGAGGGGCTGCCGGAAGTGGTGTCGGTCGAGATGTGTTATCTCGGCTGGCAACAATCGCTGGCACAGCTCACCCAGCTCGTCGAATCCGACGAGCCGCAATGAAGCCCGCCATGATGCAAGACGTCCCGATCACCGTGGACTTCCGTCAGGCCGGGCATGCGCAGGCCTGGGCTGAATCCGCCATGTCAGTTCGCCCGTGGCGAGCGGAGTTTTTTGCGGCCTTTGTGAGGCTGATCGCGAGTGCCGCCGCCTCGCGGGCGAGCCGCGTGCTCGAGCTGGGTTCAGGCCCGGGCTTTCTGGCCGAACAGCTGCTCGCTTCGAACGCCGATCTCGCCTACGTGGCACTCGACTTTTGGCCCGCCATGCACGAGCTGGCCCGGCAGCGCCTGGGCGCGCGGGCCGAGTGGGTGGAGCGCAGCCTGCGCGACGCCGATTGGGGCGAGGGCCTGGGCCGATTCGACTTCGTGGTCACGCACTAGGCGGTGCATGAACTTCGCCACAAGCGTTACGCCACGCCGTTGCACACACAAGTGCGCCAGCTGCTGGTGGCCGGCGGGAGCTACCTGGTCTGCGATCACTTCTACGGCGAGGGTGGCATGTCGAATGCCAATCTCTACATGACCGTCGCCGAGCAACGCGTGGCGCTTCTCGTCGCCGGCTTCACGCAGGTCGATCAGGTGCTGCTCAAGGGCGGATTGGTCCTGCACCAGGCCCGCTGACCTCAGGTCAGCAGACCCGGCACCTGCGTCACCAACGCCTGACGCTGCGAGGTCGCCGTGCCCAGCAGCGCAAAGCCGAGCAACTGGCCGTCGCCGCTCAGAAAGCGTGCGTCGCAGGCGTCGTCGGTCAGCGTCACGCTCCACGCGCCCGACGCATCGAGCGGCGGCGGGCACACCACCGTCGGGCAGGCGGGAGTCTTCACGAGCACCGGCATCGCCGGGTAGAGCAACGGCGTGGGCGTGCCAGCCAGCGTGGCGGCGAGTGCACGGGCCTGCTGCATGAGGGGCATCACATAAGGCAGCGTGTGCCCGGCCACCTCGGCGCAATCGCCCAGCGCGTACACGTGCGGCGCACTGGTGGCGAGCAGGCGGTCGGTGACGATGCCGCGGTTCACCGCGATACCCGCCTCGCTGGCAAGCAGGGTGCGCGGGCGCAGGCCGATGGCAGAGAGCACCAGGTCGGCTTGCAGCAGGCTGCCGTCGCTCAGCGTCAAGCTCAGGCCCTGCGCCACACGCTCCACAGACTGCAGCGACACACCAAAACGAAAGTGCGCACCCGCCGCTTCGAGCCGCACTTGCAGGCGCTCGCTGGCCGCGGGCGGCAGCAGGCGCGGCAAGGCGCGGTCGGCCAGGTCGATCACCGTGGGCACGATCTCGCGCGCCAGCAAGTCGTTGGCAAACTCACAACCGATCAGCCCGCCGCCGAGAATGGCGACCGTTTTCACCGCCTCCAGCCGGTCGGCAAAACGTGCGTAGTCATCGAGGTCGTTGACCGACAACACCGTGTCGGTCGCGTCGCCTTGCAAGGGCAGGCGGATCGGGTCGGCGCCCAGGGCCAGCACCAGCTCGCCATAGGCCAGGGTTTCGCCGCTGGCCAGCTGGACGCGGCGCGCGGCGGTGTCGATGCGCTGCACCTCGGCCTGCGGCTTGATCGTGGCGTTGAGCTCGGCCGCCATCTTGTCGGCGGCTTTCATCACCAGCGTGGCGGCGGTTTTTTTGCCGGCCAAAGCGTTCGACAACATCGGCTTGGAATAAAAGCCCGCGTGGTCTCGGCTCACGATGACGAGCGGGGTCTCCTTGTCGAGCTTGCGGAATTCGCGGGCCAATGTGTAGCCGGCCAAGCCGGTGCCAAGGATGACGAGGGGGAGAGGCATGGTCTGCGTTTCGGTTAGGTCAACACACCCACGACAACGCGGGGCGCGCAAGCCTACCTCAGAGCAAGCAAAGAAAAGCGGGCTGCGCTCACGCGCGGCCCGCTAAATGAGCCACAGCATTCAGGGAGGGAGGGAGGAGGGAGCTGTGACCCGAGAAAATGTTAAGTCCGAGCCCTGCCCGCGTCTGTAGGAAAAAAGGCCGTTTTGCCATTCGCAAGCGCGCACCCGCACCCACTTGGCACCCGCGGTTTGCGTTTCACGCCGCAGCCACCGCGCTTGGTCTCATGCCGCTGTTGCCACGCACACGGCGCGGCGAAAGTCACCCCAACACCACCCCTGCTTGCGGCCCGACCATGAACACCCGCCCCACCGCGCTCAACTTCGCCACCATGCTGATCCGCGCCCAACGCCGCCACGCCGCACGCTGCGCTGCGCCTGCCTATACAGTGCAGCCATCACCCCATCGACCCGCCCGGTCGCGCCAGGAGCCGAGATGCCCGCCTCACGTTTTGCCACCCCCCGCCGCTGGTTTGGCCGCCTCTGGTGGTTGATTGACGCCACCCGCCGCACGCTGTTCAACCTGATCTTCGTGTTGCTCGTGGTGGTGGTGATCGTGGCCCTGGTCACCAGCGGCCCGGCCAAGCTTCAAGACAACACCGCCCTGGTGCTCAACCTGCGTGGCCCGTTGGTCGAGCAGCACCCCGCCGGCATGCGCGACGCGGCCCTGGCTCAGCTGAGCGGCGACACACAACGCAGCACCCAGCTGCGCGACGTGCTGACGGTGCTCGACGCGGCAGCTCTTGACCCGAAGATCACCCGCGCGGTGCTGGTGCTCGATGAGTTCAAGGGCGGCGGCCTGGCCGGCCTGCGTGAAGTGGCGGCCGCGCTGCAGCGCTTTCGCGCCAGCGGCAAGCAAGTGGTGGCCTGGGGCGCCGGCTACGACCAGCGCCAGTACTACCTGGCCGCGCAGGCCGACGAGGTGTTGTTGCACCCGATGGGCTTCGTCTTCATGCAAGGCTTTGGCCGCTACCAGAACTACTACCGCGAAGTGTTCGACAAGGTCGGCGTCACGGTCAACTTGGTGAAGGTCGGCGACTACAAGACCTTCGGCGAGCCGTTCACCGCCACCGGCCCGTCGCCTGAGTCGATCGAGGCCAACGGTTTTCTCTACAACGCGCTGTGGGCCACTTACACCGAGGGTGTCGAGAAGGCCCGTAAGCTGCCCGCCGGCAGCGTGATGGCGATGATCAACGAGCTGCCGCAACGCCTCATCGCCGCCGGCGGCGACGCCGCCAAGTTGTCGGTGGACAGCAAGCTGGTCGATGGCCTGAAGACCCGCGACGAGCTGCGCCAGATGATGATCGAGCGCGGCGCCAAAGACGCCGATGGCAAGACCTTTCGCCAGGTGTCGTTCGACAACTACCTGTCGCGGCAAAAACCGCAGTACACCGGCGATGCGGTGGCTGGGGTGGTGGCCGAGGGCGAGATCGTCGACGGCAACGCACCGGCCGGCACGGTGGGCGGTGCGTCCACCGCCGAGCTGATCCGCAAGGCGCGTGATGACAAGAGCGTCAAGGCGCTGGTGTTGCGCGTCAACTCACCCGGTGGCTCGGCCTTCGGCTCAGAGCTGATTCGCCGCGAGCTGGAGCTGACCCGCGCTGCCGGCAAGCCGGTGGTGGTGTCGATGGGCGACCTGGCGGCCTCGGGCGGCTACTGGGTCTCGATGTCGTCGGATGAAGTGATGGCCGACCCAGGCACCATCACCGGCTCGATCGGTGTGTTTGCCTTGCTGCCGAGTGCCGACAAGGCGCTGGAGAAAATCGGCGTGCGCACGGCCGGAGTCACCACCACCTGGCTGGCCGGCGCCGGTGACCCGCGCCTGCCGCCCGACCCGCGCTTCACGGCCGTGTTGCAGACCGCCATCAACCAGATCTACGCCGACTTCACTGGCAAGGCGGCGCTGGCGCGCAAGACCACGCCCGACAAGATCGACGCCGTGGCGCAAGGCCGGGTGTGGACCGGCGCGCAGGCCAAAGAACGCGGCCTGATCGACACGCTGGGCGGCTACCGCGACGCGCTCCAATCAGCCGCCACCCGCGCCAAGCTAACCGACAACGCGCGGGTGGTCTACATCCAGCCGGAACCCGGGCGCGCCGAGCGGCTGCTTGAGCTGCTGGGGGCCAAGGCCATGCACTCCCTGGTGGCCCGCTTCGACCTGCAACTCACCCCGATCGGCGTGCCCGGCCAGGTGGTGCAAGAGGCACGACAAGAGCTGGGCTGGCTGGTCGACATCACCGACCAGCGCAAGCCGTTTTCGGCCATCACCCACTGTTTGTGCGAGCTGCCGTAGCGCGCCCGCTTCAGTTCAACGCCACCACATGCCCCTTGTTTCGGGTCGACACGGCCCGTCTGGGCGTCGTTCACACGTTGAATGAACGCCATCTGCGCCGCATTGAAGCGGCGCGTGACTTCGGCCGCCCCCCAGTCGGCGTTCCGCTTCTTGATCTGGTACGGCGCGAAGTAGGGCTGCGGGCGCCGAGCCGGCGTGCTGGTGGGGCCCGACGCCGCGCAGATGCGCCGATGGGCGGGCGAGATGGAGCGGCTGGTGTGCAGCGCCGTGCTGTCAGCCGGCAGGCACGCCCAGGCCCCAGGCCAGCAGTGAAAAGGTGACGAAGGCCAGCACCGTGCTGGCCATGATGATGCGCGCCACCCGGCCGTTGTCGGCACCGTAACGTTCGGCCAACAACGACACATTGCTCGCGCTTGGCAGCGCGGCGGCGAGCATCAGCACACTGAGCCCGAACTCGGGCACCGGCACACCCGCGGCGCGCAGCAGCAAGCCCACGCTCAACACCAGCAGCGGGTGCACAAAGAGCTTGATCAGCGCCACCGGCAGGTACTGCGACGTGGGCGTGCGGGTGTGCACATGCTGGCCGGCGCGCCACAACACCGCACCGATGGTGAACAGCGCCACCGGCGTGGCCGCGTCGCCCAGCATCTTGACGATCTGCGCCAGCGGGCCGGGCAGCGCAAGGCCACTGGCCGCCGAGGCCGCACCCAAGCCAATCGCCCACGGCAGCGGGTTGCTCATGGCCCCACGCAAGGAGCGCAGCACGGTGGTGAGGGTGCTGTCCTTCGATACCTCAGGATGACCGGAAGACTGCGGCGCCGCGTCATTGCCATGCCAGGCCTGCGCCAGCGCAATGCACAGCGAACTGGTGAGAAACAGGTCGACCAGCACCGTGCCGATCACCGGCCCGGCCGCGCGCTCGCCCAGCAGCGCCACCAGCAGCGGCACCCCCATGAAGCCGGTGTTGGGAAACGCGGCCACCAGCGCACCGAAGGCCGCGTTTTTCATGTCCACACCCTGTTGTGAATCGGCGCGGCGCAGCGTGACCGCCACAGTGAAAAACACCACCAGCAGCGCACACAGCGCATACACCGCGATCAGCGACGGGTTGATGAGTTGCGCAAACGGCATGCTCGCGCCGAAGCGAAACAACATGCAGGGCAGCGCAAAAAACAGCACAAAGGCGTTGAGCCCCGGAATGGCCGCTTCAGGGAGCACCTTGCGCTGCGCGGCGAGGTAGCCGCACAGCACGAGCGCAAAAAAGGGAACCGTGACCGCGAGGATCGCCTGCATGGAGGGCAAGTATCGCTGCCCTGCTTGCGTGACCGTGGGGTGGGCCCACGGGCCCCCCGCAGGTCGCGGGGGGGGATCCAACTCTATGGGGCCGGCGGGGTCTTGCCGGCAAGCGCGCGAGTATCCGGGCTTGCATTCAACCCCGCGCAAGAGAGGGCTATCTACTTACACAACGCACACAAATCGTTTCACGGGGCACTACGCAGCCTGCGCACCCGGGCGACCCAGTTCCACCGCAAAACGTGTGGCAATGTTCACGGCAGAGGCCGGTTCTTTGGGGTCTTGCACCACCCACAGGCTGGCGTCGAGCCGCTTGGCGCCGAGCGTAAAACCGACGTAGCCGCGTTGCTCAGTGTGCGAATAGCGCACATGCGGGTTGAAGGGCCGGGCGGTATCAACGCGGGACTGCGCCAGGCCGTTGCTGCTGATCGAGGTGCCGCAGAACTCGGTGGCGATGACCGGCGATTTGGCGTCGTCGTAGTCGGCCTTCAGGTCGGCCACGTAGTTGGCATGCACGTCGCCGCCCAACGCCACCACACCGGGCAGCTTGCGCTCGGCGACCGTGCCGAGCAGGCGATTGCGCGAGGCGGTGTAGCCGTCCCAGCCGTCGGTCCAGTAAGTGCCACCCTGGGCCGGGTCAGACCATGAAAAGCGCGCCATCAAGGTTTGTTGCGCGAGCAGGTTCCACGCGCGACCACTGTCCCAACCCTGCGTCAGCCAACGCTCCTGGTCGGCGCCGAGCAAGGAGCGTTGGGGGTCGAGCAGCTCGGGGCAGCCTTTCAGCTTCACGGTGTTCGAGCCGCTGCGCCCAGGGCGTGGGCAGGCTTGCACGTCGCGGTATTGGCGGTCGTCGAGGGTGTGGATGCGTGCGAGCGTGCCCCAGTCGTATCGCTCGTAGAGGCGCATCTCGCTGCCACGCGGGCGCATCGCTTTCGGAAACGGCATGTGCTCCCAATAGGCCTGCGTGGCGGCGGCGCGGCGTGACGCGAACAAGGGGTCGGGCCCACCCTGCGGCCGGCCGTTGGCGTAGTCGTTGTCGATCTCGTGGTCGTCCCACACCACCAGCCACGGCGCTGCGGCGTGGGCGGCTTGCAGGGCCGGGTCGCTCTTGTACTGGGCGTAGCGGTTGCGGTAGTCGTCGAGCGACTGGGTGGCGGTGCCCACGTGGTAGCGCAGCGCCAGCGGCGGCGAGGCGTATTCGTAGATGTAGTCGCCGAGAAACAGCACCAGGTCGAGTTCTTGTGTGGCCAGGTGGCGCCAGGCGGCGTAGTGGCCGTGATCCCAACGCTGGCAGCTGGCGATGGCAAAACGCAGCGCGCTCACCTCGGCATCGGCCGCCGGTGCGGTGCGTGTGCGGCCGACCGCACTTTGTTGGCCCAGCGCCGTGAAGCGGTACCAGTACCAACGCGCCGGCTGCAAACCCGCGGGCTCGGCGTGCACGCTGTGCGCCCACGCGGCTTCGGCCAGCTCGGTGCCGTTGGCCGCGATTTGTGTGAAGGCTTCGTCGTGCGCCAGCTCCCAGCGCACGTCAACCTTGGCCGGCAGGTCAGCGCCGCTCAGGCGTGTCCACAACACCAGCCGGTCGGGCTTGGGGTGGCCCGAGGCGATGCCGAGTGCAAACCGCGGTGTGTCAGCGGCGCGTGCATGGCGCACAAACAGCGGCGCGAATGACACACAAGCGGCCACCCCCGCGGACAGACTCAAAACTTGGCGGCGGTTGGTCAGCGTGCTCATGGCGAAGCGGTTTACCACAGCCGCCACAAAGCCTGATGACAGTGCACTGACTATCATGCGCAGCCCTCAAGAACCTCGCCGTGGCCGACACCCTCAACTCCGCCCAGATGGAAGCCGTGCACCACCTCGGCGGCCCGTGCCTGGTGCTGGCCGGCGCGGGCTCGGGCAAAACACGCGTGATCACGCACAAGATCGCGCGCCTCTTGGAAGCCGGCTACGCACCGGGGCAGATTGCCGCCATCACCTTCACCAACAAGGCCGCGCAAGAAATGCGCGAGCGCGCCAAGGCGCTGATCGGCCCGCGCGCGGCCAAGAACCTCGTGGTCAGCACCTTCCACTCGCTGGGCGTGCGCATTCTTCGTGCCGAAGGCGAGAAGCTGGGCTTGAAGCAGCAGTTCAGCATCCTCGACAGCGACGACGTCTTGGGCGTGTTGAAAGACGCCGGCGCGACCAGTGACAACAAGCTCGCGCGCAGCTGGCAATGGACCATCAGCCTGTGGAAAAACGGCGGGCTCAACAGCGACACCGTGCAGCCCGACACCGACGACGAGCGCATCGCCCAACAGGTGATGAAGCGTTATGAAGAGCGGCTCGCTGCCTACCAGGCCGTCGACTTCGACGACCTGATTGGCCTGCCCCACAAACTCTTGCAGCGCGACGCCGAGGTGCGCGCCAAGTGGCAACACACGCTGCGTTATCTGCTGGTCGATGAATACCAGGACACCAACGCCATCCAGTACGAGATGCTCAAGCTCTTGTCCGGCGAGCGTGCGATGTTCACCGCCGTGGGCGACGACGACCAGAGCATCTACGGCTGGCGCGGCGCCACCATCGACAACCTGC
>JBBRFR010000114.1:0-10592 GCA_038241485.1 Burkholderiales bacterium | reverse complement strand
CACACCGCTTTTGCTGATCGCGCTGAGTGCGCTTGCCCGCGCCGACATGGCCGGCGGTGGCAACGATTCGGCCGACTGCGGGGCACTGATCCGCAAGGCTTGGGTGACTGGCGTGGCGCAGTAGCGCAAACAAGAGGCCTTCGATACCTCAGCCCCAACGGAGTTGAGCCACGCGTCTTGGCTCAAGAGTTGCGAATCCAGTTCTCCAGCCGCAGCCCCTCCACGCGCTTGAAGTGGCGCATGTTGTCGGTGACCAGCACCGCGCCCAGCGCCAGCGCGTGGGCGGCGATCATCTCGTCGAAGTCACCCAGCACATGGCCCTTGGTGCGCAGCTGCGCACGCACGATGGCGTGGTATTCGGCACAAGCGGCGTCCCAGGGTTCGGTGCGCGCCACGGCCAGGAAGGCATCGACATAGCGTTCGAGCTGAACGGCCTCGGGCCTGAGCGCCACTCCAAACCGCATCTCGGCATTGGTGATGGCCGAGATGCACCACTCATCGGGCTGCAATCGCTGCAGCCGGCTGTCGAGCCCGGCCGCGCCGCGCAAGGCTGCGACGGCGGTGTTGGTGTCGAGCAGGTAGAGCATCAGGTCTCGACCCAGCTGTCGAGTGGGTCACGGCGCTGGGTGCCCTGCACCCGGTCGGCGAGAAAGTCTTTCGGCACCGCGCCCAGCTGGTGGCGCAGCGCCATGAACTCCAGCCACGACAGCTCGGGCCGCATCGACAGGATCACGTTGCCGGTGCGCGGGTCGCGGCGGATGTAAACCTCGGCACCCTCAAAGCAAAACTCGGCGGGCAGGCGAACTGCCTGCCCGCCGCCGTGGTTGAAGAGCTTGGCTGTCTTGGTGGTCATGGCGGTCGGGTGTGGCGCATTTTCAGTGTAGACACCCCCAAGCTCATGCACTGAGCCTGCCGCCATGGCCTCACCAGGCCAGGCCGAGCGTGTAGCGCCCGTTGGTCGCTCCCGTGCCCCCGCTGTAGTACCTCACCCGCACGTAACGCTGCGCGGCAGCGCCGGTGGTGTTGGTCAGCGTCACCGTGTCCACCAGGCCGCGGCCGCGCTCGCTCTTGCCCAGCTGGGTGCCTGACGCGTTGTAGACGTACAGGTCGTAGTCGCTGGTCGCGTTGGGCGTGAGAGTGGCGGTGAGCGTGCCGCCGGCGGGGAGGCTGACCACAAAGTAGTCGTTGTCGCTGCTCGCGCCCATGGCCCCGTTCCAGGTGGCCGGCGCGGGCACGGCGTTGGCGGTTGTGCGGCTGTCGTTCGGCTCGACCTCGTTGTTGCCGACGGGAGGGCCACTGGTGATGTTTAGGAACTGCGCGGTGACGGGCCCCCACTGGCCCGACGCGGCCTGCGCCCGCACGTACACGATGTGTTTGCCGAGTGTCAGGCCGCTGGTGTTGAGCGTGCCGGCCAGGCCCTCGGTGGTGGCGTTGAAGCCGCCATCGCTCGCCGTCAATGCGATCGGGGTGGCGCCGGCCGACCAAGGCGGCACATCGATGTAAGCCTGGGCAGCGGTGACGTTGCGTACCGTCTCCGTGCCGTTGCTCTGGTTGAAGCGGGTGTGCGTGGCCGAGCCGCTCAACGCCACTGGTGTGCCGGCGGTCACGCCTGCGCCGCTGGCGTCGCTGCCCAGCGTCACTGCGGTCACGTCGGCACCCGCCGGGATCTGGTACGGCGCCCGCACCACCTTGGCCGAATAGATCAGCGCCGGCAGGTTCTTGGGCTTGGTGCTGTTGTTGTAGGTGGTGCAGCTTTCGAAGAAGCTCGTCCCCAGCTCGATGGTGAACGCGGCCACGCCCAGCTCGCCGTAGCTCGGGCCGTCGCTGGTGCCGTCGGTCGGGTACAGGCCGATCGACTGCTGCGGCGTGTAGCCGTTGAAGAAAGCCAGGCGCCGGCCCATTGTCTGCAGCGCCGTGCCGTTGGGCGCGGGCGTGGAGGTGGTGCCCCAGGGCCACAGCACAAGCTGGCTGTAGCTGTGGATGTCGAGGTGAATGCCCGAGGTGTCGGCCGGTGCGGCGTCACCCTGGTTGGGCCCGCGACGGTCGGGGAAGATGCTGCGCAGGTAGCTTTGCAGTGCCTGCGTCTCGGGCTCGGAGCCCGCCGTGGGGCCGCGGTAGGTGTCGTTGCATTGGCTGCCGCTGGAGCCTTGGCCGCCGGTGCTGTTCCAGCTGAAGCTGAAGTTGCGGTTGAGGTCGGCGCCGCGGCTGTTGCTGGTGGCGCCGCAGTAGTTGGTATTGGTGTTCTTGCGCCACGAGAGCCCGCCTTCAGCCTTCTTGCGGCCATCGGGGTTGGCTTGCAGCATCAGGTGCACCTCATGGTGGTCCATGATCCAAGTAGCGTCGGCGTTGTTGCCGTAGCCGTTGACAAGCCAGCGCGCAAACTCGAGCACCAGCGGTGCGGTCGTGTACTCACGCGCATGGATGGCGCTGTTGATAAAGAGCCTGGGCTTGCTGCCGCCGGTGGCGCTGTTGGTGAGCTTGAGCACGCGGATGTCGTAGCCGCCAAGACCTTGCGTCTTTTGCCATGAGTCGCCCACGTCGAGCCACTGCGCAAGGCTGGGGAAGCTGGTGGCAAAACCCTGGGCAGCGGCAAAACTTTCTTCGACCGTCTCGTAGCAGGCGTAACCCGAGATCGACTGGATGCTCGCATCCCCCCGCGCTGGCGTGCGCGGGACCGCGCCGGTGCCGGTGCCCTCTTCGGCAGTGCCGGGTGTCGGCGCTCCCCGGCGCGCGTCGGCGGCTTGTTGGATCTGGTTCAGAAACTCGTCTCGGCGCTGGATGAATTCGGGCGCGTTTTCAACCCGAAAGCCATAGCTGCGCAGCGTGGCGATGCCGAGCGCGTCGAGTTCGAGCACCAGAAAGCCTTCGTCATATTGCGATTCGAGCAGGTTGGCGTGGAAGGTGATGGCCGCCTTGCGCGCGGTGACCAGGTCGGGGAAATACGCCTTGTAGATGTTGGTGCGCAGCTTTTCCTGCTGTCGCAGCGAGCGCATCTCGGTGGCATGGTCTTCGGCCGAAACGGCCGGGCCGGTAGACACTGCCAGCAGCAACGCGGCAGCGGCCACGCTCAACGGTAGGCAAACAAGTTTCATGGAAAAACTCCCTCGTGGGCAAAGTCGTCAGCCTGATGAGCCCGGCTGCTTCGGCACGCATTGGCGGGTGATCAACCGCGCCAGACGCCGGGTGATTCTGTTGGACTTCTGCGCGACAAAACACGGAGCCCACACGTGCGGCATGTAATTTTCTGGCTATTGGCAGGGGCTGCTTTTTGCAGTAATGCAAGCGCGTGCGAAGGCCCAGTGGACGACTGGTCGCGCAGCTTTCTTTCGCTGCGAGCGGTGCGCGGGCATTTCGACGGTGGGCCGTGGACGGCATCGGTCGACCGCTGGGGCGGCGAGCGGCACCAGGCGATGCAGTGCCTCGCCAAACAGGCAACCGCCGAGGCAGCCGCTGCGCCCCAGCTCACACGATGGATGGGGCCACCGAACGAGCGCTTGCGCTGCCCGTCAATCGATTGCAGTGTGTTTTCAGCGGCGGCTGGCGACAGCAGCGAGGTCTGGGTCTACCACTGGCGCGGCTCCCACGACCGCCTGGGCTTCGTGATCACCGACGGCCGCGTCAGCGCGGCGACCTGGGCCCACGTGGGCGAGTGAGCTGCACCGCGGGCTTCAGTCTTGGGGGCCGATCGGCTTGAACAACTCGTCAAAGTCTTGCGAGGTCAACCCCGCATCACCCGCCACACCCGACAGCAGCGCATCGGCCAGCCCGGCCTTGCGCGCCTGCAGTTCGAGCATCTTGTCTTCGACCGTGCCGTTGGCGATCAGCTTGTAGACGAAGACCGGCTTGTCTTGCCCGATGCGGTAGGCGCGGTCGATGGCCTGCTGCTCCACGGCCGGGTTCCACCACGGGTCATACAAGATCACGGTGTCGGCCGCGGTGAGGTTGAGGCCCACACCACCGGCCTTCAGGCTGATCAAAAAGAGCGGCACCTCGCCGGCCTGGAAGCGCGCCACCAGCGCGCCACGGTCTTTGCTTTCGCCGGTGAGCTTGAGGTGAGGCAGCTTCAAGCGGTCAAGCTCGATCTCAATCAGGGTCAGCATCTCGGTGAACTGTGAAAACACCAGCACACGGCGGCCATCTTCGACCAGCGTGGGCAGCAGGTCGAGCAGCAGCTCCATCTTGGCCGACGGGTGGTGGGGCCGCGCGGCGCCTTCGCTCATCTTCAGCAGGCGCGGGTCGCAGCACACCTGGCGCAGGCGCAACAGAGCGTCGAGCACCATGATCTGGCTGCGCGCCAGGCCTTGCTGGGCGATCACCTCGCGCAGCTTGCCGTCCATGGTGGCGCGCACGGTTTCATACAGGTCGCGCTGAGTGCCGGTGAGGTCAACCCGCAGGTGCGACTCGGTCTTCTCGGGCAGCTCTTGCGCCACCTGCAGCTTGGTGCGCCGCAACAGAAAGGGCTTGACCCGGCGCGCGAGCTGTTGCGCACGAGCCGTGTCTTGCCGCCGCTCGATCGGCGTGCGGTAGTGCTCGCGAAACTGCGCCTCGCTGCCGAGCAGGCCGGGGCACACAAAGTCCATCAGACTCCACAGCTCGCCCAGGTGGTTTTCGAGCGGGGTGCCGCTCAGGCACAGGCGGTGCCGTGCGTTGAGGCCTTTGACCGACACCGCGGCCTGGCTGCGGCTGTTCTTGATGCGCTGCGCTTCGTCGAGCATCAGGTAGTGCCACTCTTGCGCGCCGAGCGTTTCAGCATCGCGCATGGCCAGCGGGTAACTGGTGATCACCAGGTGCGCGCCGGCAATGCGCTTGAAATGTTTGGCGCGCTGCGCGCCGTGCAGCACCACCAGTTTCAGCTCGGGCGTGAAACGTTTGGCCTCGGCCTCCCAGTTGCCGATCAGGCTGGTGGGCACCACCACCAGGCTGGGTCGGTCGAGGCGGCCTGCATCGAGCTCGCCTTGCAGCAGCGCAAGGGCTTGCAGCGTTTTGCCCAGGCCCATGTCGTCGGCCAAGATGCCGCCGAGCCGTGCGCGGCGCAAAAAATCCATCCACGACAAACCGTCGAGCTGGTAGTGGCGCAGCGTGGCTTGAACCTTGGGCGACACCGTCACCTCGGGCAGGCTCTTGCCGCTGCCGAGCAGGCGCACCTGCTCGATCAGCTCAGTGAAACTCGGCGGCGCGGTGACACGCGTGCCCGCCGAGAGTGATTCGAGCGTGCCCAGGTCGAAGCGCGACAGGCGCAGGCCGGCGCCCTTGTCGCCGATGCGAAACACCGTGCGCAGCCAGTCCATCAGCGGCGCCACACGCGCCACCGGCAGGCGCAACAAACGCTGGCGCGTGGTGGCACCGGGCAGCGGCGGTGTGTCACTGGCCCAGGGCACCAGCACCTCGGCGCCCTCGCCCTGGTTGAGCGCGGCGTCAAGGCTCAGCCAGCCGTTTTGCACCAAGCTCACCAGCAGCGGCACCAGGTTGATGGGCTGGCCGTCGACCGACACTTGCAAGCCCACGCTGAACCAGTTGCCACTGGCTTCTTCGGCGATGTCGACCGCCCAGTTGTCGGGTGTGTGCAGCTCGTAGGGAAAATCGTCCATCACCTCGACCAGCCAGCCGCGCGACTCCAGGTCAGGGATGTGGTGGGCCAGCAGCTCGGGCCAGCGCTCGCGCCGTTGCGGCACCAGCACGAGAGGTGTGCCTTCCACACCGACCGGCAAGGCCGACGACTGCAGGCGCGCGCTGGCCAGGCGGGTCAGCCGGTCGGTGGCCAAGCCGGCCGCGAGGCTCCACGGCCGCAACTCCAGCTCGCCCAGCAGCGAACGCATGGCGCCCGCCTCGGCCTGCGACTGCCGCTGAAAGTGCCCCATCACGATGCGGCCCGGCCGCGCCGGGTCATTCAGCTCACCCAGCGCGGTGGTGGCGTTGCCGGCCGGGAAGTGGAAATCAAACGCCCGCCCGCTGGGCGGCTGGTAGCGAAAGATCAGCTGCGCCGCGCCCTGGCGCAGCGTGGCACCGCGCGAGGTGGCCGAGCCATAGCGGTGGTGCAACAAGGCTTCGGAGGCCACGTCCACACAGGTGGTCAAGCGCAGCACCGGCACCAGCGGCAACTTGCCCAGCTCCAGCATGGCGGGCGGCAGCAGCTCGGCGGGGCGGGCCACCGGCGCTGCCACGCCAGGGGTTTCGGGCAGGCCCTTCTGGATGCGGATTTGCTGCGCCTCGAAGGCCATCAGCGCCGCGGCCACGTGTTTGCAATTGGCGCCCACCGGGCAAGTGCAGCGGCCCTCCAGGCGCGGGCCCAGCCGGCGGTCGTTCACCCAATGAATGCTTTGCTGGTAGGCGATGGGGCCGGTGCCTTGCACCCGCGTCACCAGGCGAGGCCCGTCGACCTGCAGCGCCAGCACGGCCTGCTGGGGCTTGAGCTCCATGGCACGCGTGAGCGTGCGGTGGTCAAAGTGTTCGGCCAGGTCAAAGTTTTCGGGCAGGGAGAAGTCGGTCATCGGAAGCAGGGACAAGGCAACCCTGCATTGTCGTCTGCCGTGCGATGCTTTGGCCCATGAAACGCCGTCACTTCTTGTGGACTCTCACCACGGTGCCTGCCCAACTGTGCGCACAAACCGCACTCATCGCGCCCCGGGCGCTGGTATTCCCGGCCGATTTTGGCGCCCACCCGGGCGCGCGCACCGAGTGGTGGTACCTCACCGGGGCGCTGCAGGCCGGTGAGCGGCTGTACGGCTTTCAGGTCACCTTCTTTCGCTCGCGCACCGGGCTGGCAGCCGGCAACCCGAGCCGGTTTGCCGCCCACCAGCTGGTGTTTGCCCACGCGGCCCTGAGCGACGTGCAGGCCACCCGCCAGCGCCACGACCAGCGCATCGCACGCGCCGGCTTCGGCATCGCCGAAGCAGCCGAGGGCGACACCCGCGTGGCCTTGCGCGACTGGTCACTGCAGCGCGAAGGCCCGGCCAACGCCAGCCGCTACCGCGCGCAGGTGCTCAGCGAAAGCGCCGGCTTCAAGCTCGACCTCACGCTCGCCGCCACCCAGCCGGTGCTGCTGCAAGGCGCAGCGGGTTTCTCGCGCAAGGGGTCGCAGCCGGGCCTGGCCAGCCACTACTACAGCCAGCCCCAGCTCGCGGCCAGCGGCACGCTCACCCTCGACGGGGTGGCCCGCCCGGCCCAGGGCCGCGCCTGGCTCGACCACGAGTGGAGCAACGCCTTGCTCGACCCGCAGGCCGTGGGCTGGGATTGGATCGGCATCAACCTCGACGATGGCAGCGCCCTCACCGCCTTTCGCCTGCGGCGTGCCGATGGCAGCACGCTCTACGCGGGCGGCAGCCTGCGTGCGGCGGGCGGCGTGGCGCGCAATTTCGAGCCCGACGAAGTGCACTTCACCCCGGAGCGCCACTGGCAAAGCCCGGCCTCGCAGGCGCGCTACCCGGTGCAGTGGGCGATACACACCCCCGCCGGCCGCCACAGCGTGCGCGCCCTGTTCGACGCGCAAGAACTCGACAGCCGCAGCAGCACCGGCGCCTACTACTGGGAAGGCCTGAGCGAGCTGCTCGACGAGCGCGGCCAGCGCATCGGCCGCGGCTACCTCGAGATGACCGGCTACGCAGGAACACTGCGGCTGTGAAGCCCCGCATCCTCTGAAAACGCCGGCACAAAGCGTGCTTTTTCGCGCGACAAACCTGGCGCCCGTTGCTCACAATCGGGCACGCACACGGCCCTCTAGCCGTGGCCCCACCCATGACACGCTTTTCGGCCCCTGGCGACTGGACCACGCACCCCGTGCTGCGGGTGCTGGTACTCGCCTGGGTGCTGGCGCTGGCGCAAAGTGGCCATGCCGCATCGGCCTGGGCGCTGTGCCTCGCCGTTGGCCTGGTCGCCAGCCGGTTCGTGGCGCGCGCTGAGCCGGCGCTGCCGGCGGCGCTCGCGCTGCGCGAGCTGCACGCCCCGGTGAAGCCGCTCGCGCGACGACGCACTGACGCCATTGCGGCGGCGAAACAAGAACCCGCGCCGGTGGTGCCCCTGCTCAAAGCGCACCACGACCCGCTGACCGGCCTGGTCACGCCCCAGCACCTGGGCGACACCGGCCAGCCCTGGTCGCAAGACCTGCAAACACGTGGCCTCTCGCTGTGCGTGCTGCACGTCGGGCTCGACGCCTTTGAACCCGTGATCGAACGGTATGGCCAAGAAGCCGGCGACCAAGTGCTGCAGCAGGTGGCCAAGCGCCTGCGCCACCTGGCGCGCGACCAAGACCGCGTGATGCGCTTCGACGGCGCCGAGTTCGTGCTGTTGCTCAGCTGCCCCACGGCCGAGAGCGCCACCTTCTCGCGCAGCATGGCGGCGCGGGTCAGCACCGAGCTGCAGCGCCCGCTGTCCTACCGCACGGTGAGCAACCTGCATGTGGGCTGCAGCGTCGGCACGGCCACTTGGCCGCAGCACGGGGCCACGCTCGACGAAGTGATCCTGCACGCCGCCGAAGAGTTGGCCCGGGCACGCAGCCGGCGCCTGCCGGCGCACGAGACCGAAGTGGCCTGAGGCCGCACCGAACGCTCCTCGTTTCACCCGCGCATCATCAGGGCTGACGTAGACACGGCCCAGGCTGGCATCACGCCCGGCTTGGCCCCCTACACTGCGCCGATGTCTGCCACCCCCCTTGTTTTGCCCGCTCCCACCCAGGCGCCCACACCGGCCAAAAACGTTCGCTCGCTGAGCGGCCTGGGGCCGTTTTTGCGCCCTTACCGCGGGCGCATTGCGCTTGCCGGCTTGTTTCTGGTGCTGGCGGCGGTGAGCACGCTGGTGTTCCCCGTCGCGCTCAAATCGCTGATCGACCAGGGCCTGATCGCCGCCGACCCAGGCGAGCGCATGCTGGCCTTGCGCGAACACTTCTTTGCGCTGTTTGCTGTGGGCGCCGCGCTCGGCGTCTTTTCAGCGGCGCGCTTCTACATGGTCAGCTGGCTGGGTGAGCGGGTGACGGCCGACCTGCGCAACGCGGTGTATGCGCACGTGGTGAAACAAAGCCCCGAGTTTTTCGAGACCACGCAGACCGGCGAGGTGTTGTCACGCCTGACCACCGACACCACGCTCGTGCAAACGGTGGTGGGCTCCAGCCTCAGCATGGGGCTGCGCAATGGCGTGATGGGTGTGGGCGCGATGCTGATGCTGATCATCACCAACCCCTATGTGATGACGCAGGTGCTGGGCATTTTGGTGCTGGTGGTGCTGCCGTCGTTGTATTTCGGGCAGCGCGTGCGCAAGCTCTCGCGCGCCAGCCAAGACCGTGTGGCCGATTCGAGCGCCATTGCGGCCGAGGTGCTGAACGCCATCCCCGTGGTGCAGAGCTACACCCAGGAGCAGCGCGAAGCGGCGCGCTTCGACAAGGCCACCGAAAACGCCTTTATCACCGCCATTCGCCGCACCCGGGTGCGCTCGGGCCTGGTGGCTTTCATCATCACCGCCACCTTCGGCGCGCTGCTGTGGGGCCTGTACCAGGGCACGCAGGCCGTGATCGCCGGCCAGATCAGCGCCGGCCACCTGGGGCAAACGGTGGTCTACGTGGTGATCCTGGTGAGCAGCGTGGCGGTTTTGTCCGAGGTCTATGGCGACTTGCTGCGTGCGGCCGGCGCGACCGAGCGGCTGATGGAGCTGCTGGCCGAGCGCTCACCGATCGAGTCGCCCGCGCGCCCGGTGGCGCTGCCGGCCACGCGCGCCGGCTCGTCACTCGAGTTGCGCGGCGTCAGTTTCCATTACCCGTCGCGCCCTCAGCACCCTTCACTTCAGCAGGTGAGCCTGCAGGTGCAGCCCGGCGAAACGGTGGCCCTGGTCGGCCCGAGCGGTGCCGGCAAGAGCACGGTGTTCCAACTGTTGCTGCGTTTTTATGACGTGAGCGAAGGCTCGGTCAGCATCGACGGCGTGCCAGTGCGCGACACCTCGCTGCACGCGCTGCGCCAGCGCGTCGGCATCGTGCCGCAAGACAGCGTGATCTTCTCGGCCAACGCGATGGAGAACATTCGCTACGGCCGGCCCGAAGCCAGCGACGACGAGGTGATGGCCGCCGCCCGCGCGGCGTTTGCCGACGACTTCTTGCGCCTGCTGCCCGAGGGCTACAACACCTTTCTCGGCGAGCGTGGGGTGCGCCTCTCGGGCGGCCAGCGCCAGCGCATCAGCATTGCCCGCGCGATGCTGAAAAACCCGCCGCTGCTCTTGCTCGACGAAGCCACCAGCGCGCTCGACGCCGAGAGCGAGCGCATGGTGCAAGCTGCGCTGGAGTCGGCGATGCAGGGCCGCACCACCCTCGTCATCGCCCACCGTCTGGCCACGGTGCAGCGGGCCGATCGCATCGTGGTGCTGGAACACGGCCGCATCGTCGAAACCGGCACCCATGCCGAGCTGGCAGCGGCCGGGGGTTTGTACGCACGACTGGCCGCGCTGCAATTCGCGCCGTAATTTTTTTCGTTTTCTTGTAGGCCGGCGCCCACACGAAGCGTTGAGAGTGTCTGACAGACCTCTTTGCGCCGACCAGTGACACTGAGCGGCGAACCAAACCACATCGAATTTCAGGAGAACCTCATGAACCACCGCCACACAACACGTACCCTCATTGC
>JBBRFR010000113.1:0-10741 GCA_038241485.1 Burkholderiales bacterium | reverse complement strand
TGAGGAAAAGGTTTCAGGGCTGTACGCCCATATCCGCAAGGATGCGCGGCATGCGTCGTGTTTGCTGCTGTTCAGTGCCGCAAGCGGCGAGCGCATGTTCACCGATTGGTCGATGGCATGCCGCGACTTGAGCGACCCCGCCGTCATCAATCATCCCGGCTTCAGTGAGTTCTTGCAGCCAGGGGTCAGCGACCGTGAGTATTTTGCGGACCCCACCCGCGCACATCGGCTCTTGGTTCACTTCAAAAGTGTCATCTGCTAACCCGGCGACCGGGCCCCATCAAGTCGACCCGTGACCACGTTGCCCGCCCATCGCGCGTGCCACGCGTTGGTCGCTAACTACCAAAGGTAGTCATAGCTCTGATCTTCAGAAAAGCCCTCAAGCCCCGGCCTAATTCGCCGGGGCTTTTTTCATGTGGGTTGCCATAAACTTCACGCTATGACGCAAATTCTTCAGCGAACCGTCTTGTTCGCCGACTTGCGCGGCAGTACGGCGCTGTACGAAACCCTTGGCAACACCGAGGCCACCACGGTGGTCACGCGCAGCGTGTCGCTGCTCGCACAAATCGTCTCCACCTCGGGGGGGGTTGTCGTCAAGACCCTGGGCGATGGTTTGATGGCGGTGTTTGCCGACCCGGCCGAGGCCGTGGTGGCGGCCGACGAGATGCACGACTCGCTCGACCGCATCGTGCCGCCCAACGCCAACAGTCCCAGCCCGCAGGGCTTCGCACCGGTTCTCAAGTTGCAGGTGGGACTGGCCCATGGGGAAGTGGTCGAGATGTCAGGCGACTGCTTCGGCGACGCCGTCAACGTGGCAGCCCGCCTGCTCGACCATGCCGGTGACAACGAAACTCTGGCCACCGCCAGTGTGGTGACCGGCTTGGCCAGCGACCTGCGCGACCGCTTTCGCAGCCTGGACAAGGTTCAGTTGCGTGGCCGCGTCGAGCCCGTTCACGTGCACTTGCTTGAAGGCCGCCGCTTCGGCGACACGGCCGCCACCGCCTATGGCGAACTTGCACCCAACCTGGAGCCCGAGGGCATTCGCCTGATCTGGCTCGACATGAACCGCATCTATGCCGGCCCGAGCCTGCCGGTGGTGCTGGGGCGCAGCCCGCAAGTCACCTACTGCATCGACGACTCGCGCGTGTCACGCTCGCATGCGCGCATCGACTGGCACGGCGGTGCCTTTCAGCTCACCGACCTCAGCTACAACGGCACCTACGTGCGCGTCTCGAACGACTCGGAAATCGTCTCGCTGCGCCGCGGCACCTGCACGCTGCACGGCTCGGGGTTGATCGGCTTGGGCGCCACGCTCACCGACCCGACCTCGCCGTGTGTTCGCTTCGAGATCCTGAAGTTCGCCGACACCCAGCCGCAGGTTGCGCTTTAGGCCTGCAGCGCGTCGGCAAGCGCTGCCATGTCGCCGAAAACTCGCACCTCTTTGCGAACATCGTCAGAAGCCTGCGGCTCGCGCCGCAACCACACCGCCTGCAGCCCGGCGTTGAGCGCGCCGCTCACGTCGAGCTCGAAGTCGTCGCCAATGTGCAGCACCTGTGCAGGCTCGAAGCCCAACTCGGCACACGCGTGATGAAAGATGCGGCTGTCGGGTTTGGCCACGCCCAGAGTGCGCGCCGTCACGCTGCCGCGAAAGAACGGCGCCAGGCCAATGCGATCGAGGTCTGCGTTGCCATTGGTCAAGGCCATCAGCGGGTATCGGCGCGACAAGCGCTCCAGCGCCGCCAGCGCGTCGTCATACAAAACCACCTGCTGCCGTGCTTCGAAAAACACCTCGAACGCCGCTTGCGACAGCGCCGGGTTGTCGCCCGCCAGCAGCAGCGCACGGCGCAGGCTCTCGGCGCGGATGGCGCTCAAGTCATGCAGCCAGTGGGGGTTTTCAGCCGCCACCACATCGCGCAGTGATCGCAGCCCGGCGCGATCGAAGCGTTGGGCGGTCGCCGGGACATGAACCCGCAACCACGCATGCAACGCCGACTCAGCCCGGTCAATGGTCGGCCAGATCGGCCAGAGCGTGTCGTCCAGATCGAGCGTCAATGCCTTCGGCAGTGTGTGCATGAGTGATAGCAGTTGGGGGAGTACCGGGGTAGCGCAACGGGCATTCTCCGCTACAGTCATTTTCATGCTGCGGGCCCCCCATGACACCTGTGTCTGACGACGCCGAACACCGGCGCATGCTGCGCGAGTTGCATAAGCTCGGCGCGGCCTCAGAGGCACAGTTCGATGTGCTGATGCGCCTGGTGTCGCGGCAACTGGGTTGCCCCGTCGCGTGGCTGGGCTTGCAGAATGACGAAGGCACCCTGTGGGTCAAGGCCGCCCTCGGGCTGGCGCCAAGCGGCCTGCCCGACGCAGCCGCGGCGCTGATGGCCACCCTGCTCGAGCCCGGCGCTCGCAAGGTACTCACCGACACCCACAGTGCGGCCGCGCACATCACGGTCAACGAGCGCATCGTGGGCCAGCTGTGCGCCAGCGATCACACGGCCCACCTGTTCAGCGAAGAAAACCTGACCAGCTTGCGTGACCTGGCCGAGCTGGCCAGCTCCCTGCTCGACACCCAGCTCAAAGAGTGGCGCTGGCGCATGCACTCCGAACGGGTGCGTGTGGCGAGCTTGTCCAGCAGCGACTGGTTGTGGGAGAGCGATGACACTGGGCGCGTGAGCTGGGTTTCGTCTGGGGTCCAGGTGCACACCGGCAAGGCACCGAGCGAGATCGTCGGGCGCACGCTGACGCAGATCAACCTGCCGCATGAAGACGACCCGACCCACTCATGGCAGCGTTACCAGGAGGCACGTGCCCAGCGCCAGCCGTTTCGTGACGTGATCGCCGACCGCACCACGCCCGACGGTCTCATCACCGTGAGCATGAGCGGCGTGCCGGTCTTCAGCAGCGACGGCGTCTTTCGTGGCTACCGCGGCGCCACCAGCAACATCACCGAGCGCATGAACGCGCAACGAGCGGCGCGCAAAGCCGAGCGCCTGCTCAACGACGCGCTCGACAGCCTCACCGCTGGCGTCATGATCACCGACCCGGGTGGCAAGGTGGTGATGGCCAACGCCGTCTGGCGCCGCCGCATCGGCGACTACATGAGCGAAGGCGCCACCTGGGCGCAGATTGTGGCAAGCATGGCCAGCGCCGGCGACTACCCCGACGCGCAAGACCGCGACTCCTTTGTTCATTGGCGCCTGGGGCTCACATCAGAGAGCGGCGAGCAACATGAGATGCGCTGGAGAGACCGCTGGATCATCGTCAGCGACCAGCTTCTGGCCGATGGCAGCGCGGTCCACCTGTCGGTCGACATCACCGACCGCAAGCTGGCCGAGCTGACCCTGGCCGAACAGGGGCAGCAACTGCGCGAGTCACAAGCCCAGCTCAGCGCGGTGCTCGAAGCCGTGCCCGACCTGTGGTTCGTGTTCGACGCCGATGGCCACTACCTCAAGTGCAGCTCCGAGACCCACCCGATGCTGGTGCACTCGTGGGAGAGCGTGCAAGGCAAGCCCTTCGAAGCCGGCGTGTCCAAACCGGTGGCCGATCTCGCCGTGCCCGCCATCAAGCTCGCTTTGGCCACCGGCGAAGTGCAGCGCATCCACTACGAGCTCACCACCCCAGACGGGGTGGCACGCAGCTTCGAGGCCCGCCTCTCGCCCATGCCGCACGAGCAGGTGCTGTACGTCACGCGCGACCTGACCGAGCTGCGCCACCTTGAGCGCGACGTGCTCATCATGCAGCGCGCCCTCGAGGCCGACGCCTCGCTGCCGATGAGCGTGGCGGACGCCACGCAACCCGACATGCCGCTGATCTACGTCAACCCGGCCTTCGAGCGCCTCACCGGCTACAGCCGCAGTGAGGCGCTGGGTCGCAACTGCCGTTTCCTGCAGGGCCATTTCACCGACCAGCCGGCGCGCACTCAACTGCGCGAGGCCTTGCGCGAAGGCCGCGCCGTCAGCGTCACCCTCACCAACGTGCGCAAAGATGGCACGGTGTTCAGCAACGCCTTGCACATGGCACCGGTGCGCGATGCGTCAGGCCAGCTGACCCACTACATCGGCGTGCAACGTGACGCCACCGAACAAAGCCGCGCCGCCGACAAGCTGCGCCTGAGCGAAGAGCTTTACCGCTCGGTGGCGGCGGCCATCAGCGACGGCCTGTTGGTGGTCACGCCCACGCTGGACATCATCGCCATCAACCCCGCAGGCTGCGAAATCCTCGGCGTGAACCAGACCGACGTGGTGGGCCGTGGCGAGGTCTGGCCGTTCGCGCTGCTCGGGCCCGACGAGGCGCCCCTGGCCGCCGACCACCACCCTGTGAAGCGGGTCGTCGGCAGCGACCAGCCGCTGATGGGGCAGACCCTCGCCCTGCGCCGCCCCGATGGGCAGACGCGCTGGATCTCACTCAACGCCCACCCCCTGCAGCTGCGCCCCGAGGGCAACACCTTTTCGGTGGTGCTGACCTTTCGCGACATCACCCAGCAGCGCGCCGCCGAGCAGGCGCTGGCGATTGCCGAAGAACGCTGGAAGTTCGCGCTCGAAGGCTCGGGCGACGGCGTGTGGGACTGGAACGCCCGCGGCGACAAGCTCTTCTACTCGCCCCGCTGGAAAGAAATGCGCGGCTATGCCGACCACGAGATCACCGACAGTGCGGAAGAATGGCGCTCGCGTGTACACCCTGACGACTTGCCCCGCGTGCTCGCGGCCATCCGCAGCCACCTGCAAGGCGAAGTGCCGTTCTACGACCTCGAATACCGCGTTCGGCACCGGCTCGGCCACGACCTGTGGATACGAGACCGGGGCAAGATCGTGAAGCACAGCACCGATGGCAAGGCCGAGCGCATTGTGGGCACGCAGTCCGACATCACCCGCAGCAAGCAGGCCGAGCAGGCGCTGCGCGACAAGCAGGCGGCCGAGCTGGCCAACCAGGCGAAGAGCGAATTCCTCTCGCGCATGAGCCACGAGATGCGCACGCCGCTCAACGCGGTGATCGGCTTTTCGCAACTGCTGGGCATGAACCCGAGTGCGCTCGACGCCGGTACCGTGCGCGAGTACGCCGGCCACGTGCTGGGCGCGGGCGAGCACCTGCTCGCACTGATCGACAACGTGCTCGACCTGCAAAAGATCGAAGACGGGGCGCTCGCGCTTGACCTCGGCGCCGTGGACCTGCACGACGTGGTCACACGCGCCATTGAGCTGCTGTGGCCCGCCGCCCAGGCCAAGCAGGTGGGCCTGCACAACCAGGTCGGGCTCGGCGCCTGGGTGCTTGCCGATGTGAAGCGCCTGCGCCAGGTGCTGCTCAACATCGGCTCCAACGCCGTCAAGTACAACCGCGCGAGCGGCAGCGTGCAGTGGCGGCTTGAAACCCCGGCCCCTGGCCGCCTGACCCTGTGCGTTGAAGACAACGGCACCGGCATGAGCGCCGAGCAGATGAGCCGCCTGTTCCAGCCCTTCGAGCGGCTGGGCCGCGAGACCTCGGCCATCGAAGGCACGGGCTTGGGGTTGATCATCTCGCGCAGCCTGATCCAGGCCATTGGCGGGCAACTGGAGGTGAGCAGCGAAGCGGGCCACGGCACCTGCGTGCGCATTCAGCTGCAATCGGTCGATGCACGGGGCGACGTCTCGGCCGCAGCCCCCGTCGAAGCAGCGGTGGTGGTTCAGCCCCCTGCAAACAAGGGCCTGCGCATGCTCTACGTCGAAGACAACCGCCTCAACGCCATCCTGTTCGAAGAGGCCATGCGAATGCACAACCCCCAGATCGAGCTGCGCGTGGCCGAAGACGGCGACCAGGCACTCCTGTTGGCGCAAGACTGGCAGCCCGAGGTGCTGGTGCTCGACGCTCACCTGCCGGGTGCCTCGGGCTTCGACGTGCTGCGCATGCTGCGCGCCCTGCCCGGCCTTGACAACGTGCCGGCCTACATGTGCTCGGCCGACGCCATGCCCGACGACGTGAAACGTGCCTACGAAGCCGGCTTCATCGGCTACTGGACCAAACCGATCAACGTCAGCTCGGTGCTGGCCGACATCGAGGCGTGCATGCGGCGGGGCCGATAATCGCGGCCTGCCCGCTGCTCTCACCTGGCCCGCCCCTCATGCCGTTTGCCCGCGAACCCGCACCCGCCTCCGGGTCAGCCCCCACCACTGCCATTCTGGTGTGCAACCTCGGCACGCCCGAGGCGCCCACGCCTTCGGCGGTGCGACGCTACCTGAGCGAGTTTTTGCACGACCCGCGGGTGATCGAGATCCCGCGCTGGATCTGGTGCTTCATCTTGCACGGCGTCATCTTGCGCACCCGCCCGGCCCAATCGGCCAAACGGTATGCCAGCGTCTGGACGCCCCAGGGCTCGCCGCTGACTTTCTGGACCGACAAGCAGGCCAAGCTGCTCGCCGGCTACCTCGGCCAGCGCGGCCACCGCGTCACGGTGCGTTTTGCCATGCGTTATGGCGCGCCGTCGGTCGCCTCGGTGCTCGACCAGCTCAAGGCCGGGGGTGCACAGCGGGTATTGGTGCTGCCCATGTACCCGCAGTACTGCGCCGCCACCACCGGCAGTGTGTGCGACGCGGTCTACAAATGGGGCAAGCGTGTGCGCAGCCTGCCCGAGCTGCGTTTCATCAACCGCTTCCACGACGACCCGCGCTACATCGATGCGCTCACCAAGCGGCTGATGGACCACTGGATGACCCACGGCCGCGGTGAAAAGCTGGTGATGAGCTTTCACGGCATGCCCAAGCGCACACAAGCGCTTGGCGACCCCTATTTCGACGAGTGCATGGAAACCGCCCGCCTGGTCGCCCTGCGGGCTGACGTGAAGCCAGAGAACCTGGTGGTCACCTTCCAGAGCCGCCTGGGCCGGGCCGAATGGTTGCAGCCTTACACCGAGCCCACACTCGTCAAGCTCGCCAAAGACGGCCTGAGACGCGTCGACGTGATCTGCCCCGGCTTCGTGGCCGACAACCTCGAAACCCTGGAAGAGATCAGCCAGGAAGCGCGTGAAGCCTTTTTGAAAGCCGGTGGCACCGAGTTCAACTACGTGCCTTGCCTGAATGACCAACATGAGTGGATGGCCGCGCTGACCTCGCTCGCCCTGCAGCACCTGCAAGGCTGGGAAACGCGCGCGCCCGAGCCCGCCACCCGCTCCTGATGAACGCGCCACCTGCCACCGTGCGGCTCGACAAGTGGCTGTGGGCTGCCCGCTT
Organism: Burkholderiales bacterium; assembly: GCA_038241485.1. Taxonomy (GTDB): domain Bacteria; phylum Pseudomonadota; class Gammaproteobacteria; order Burkholderiales; family Burkholderiaceae_C; genus Rhizobacter. Next base: position 3,545 of record JBBRFR010000113.1, on the reverse strand, counting down.
CTACAAGACGCGCAGCCTGGCCACCCAGGAGATCGACAAGGGCCGCATCCAGGTCAACGGCCAGGTCGCCAAGCCGTCGCGCGATGTGAAACCGGGCGACCAGATCGAGATTCGTCAAGGCCCGGTGGCGCGCGCCATCGAGGTGCGTGCCCTGAGCAACATGCGTGGTGCCGCCCCCGTGGCCCAAGCGCTGTACGCTGAAACACCCGACAGCGTGGCCCGGCGCGAAGAGGCTGCCCGCCAACGGCGCGAGACGCCCGAGCCCGCGCTGGCCATCGAACAAGGCCGCCCCACCAAGCGCGACCGCCGCCAACTGGCCGACTGGGACCGCTGGAGCGCCTCGGTCGACCCCGATTGAAATCCCCCCCCAAATCGGCCCTTGAAAACCCCGGCGACGCACCCACATGCCCGCCTTCGACAGGTAATCGCCCCATGCAGAACCCAGAAAATAGCCCTCAGAACCCCGCCTTCACCGACCCTGGTGTGGCATCAACGACCGACACCGCCGCCGCCGACCAGCCCTCGCTGGAAGCGCGTCTGGCTGAGATGTCCGACGCCTACCTGCGCGCCAAGGCCGAGACGGAAAACATCCGCCGCCGCGCCGAAGAAGAGGTGGTCAAGGCCCGCAAGTTCGCCGTCGAGAGCTTCGCCGACAGTCTGCTGCCGGTGAAAGACAGCCTCGAGGCCGCCATCGCCATCCAGGCCGCCACACCCGAGCAGTTGCTTGAAGGGGTGCACGCCACCTTGCGCCAGCTGTCGCAGGCGCTGGAGCGCAACAAGGTGCTCGAGATCAGCCCCCCAGCCGGCACCAAGTTCGACCCCCACCAGCACCAGGCCATCAGCGTCGTGCCAGCCGAACAAGAGGCCAACACGGTGGTCGCCGTGCTGCAAAAGGGTTATCTCATCGCCGACCGCGTGCTGCGCCCGGCCCTGATCACGGTGGCCGCGCCCAAGTAATCAGACCGCAAGAGCGCAATCCACACGTGCCGGCCCTTGAAAAGCCCGCACTTATCCACAACTCGAACACATCCAATCTTTCAGTCTCAGGAGCACTCACATGGCAAAGATCATCGGCATCGACCTCGGTACCACCAACTCGTGCGTTTCCATCATGGAAGGCAACACCACCCGGGTGATCGAAAACAGCGAAGGGGCGCGCACCACGCCGTCGATCGTGGCCTACCAGGAAGACGGCGAGATCCTCGTCGGTGCCTCGGCCAAGCGCCAGGCGGTGACGAATCCGCGCAACACGCTGTACGCCGTGAAGCGCTTGATCGGCCGCAAGTTCACCGAAAAAGAAGTGCAAAAAGACATCGACCTCATGCCCTACAAGATCGTGGCGGCCGACAACGGCGACGCCTGGGTCGAGGTGCGTGGCCAGAAACTGGCGGCGCAGCAGGTCAGCGCTGAAATCTTGCGCAAGATGAAGAAGACGGCCGAAGACTATCTCGGCGAAACCGTGACCGAAGCCGTGATCACCGTGCCGGCGTACTTCAACGACGCGCAGCGCCAGGCCACCAAAGACGCCGGCCGCATTGCCGGCCTCGATGTGAAGCGCATCATCAACGAGCCCACCGCAGCAGCGCTCGCCTTCGGCCTCGACAAGAACGCCAAGGGAGACCGCAAGATCGCCGTGTACGACCTGGGCGGCGGCACCTTTGACATCTCGATCATCGAGATCGCCGATGTCGACGGCGAGAAGCAGTTTGAAGTGCTCTCCACCAATGGCGACACCTTTCTCGGTGGCGAAGACTTCGACCAACGCATCATCGACTACATCATCACCGAGTTCAAAAAAGAACAAGGCGTTGATTTGTCGAAAGATGTGCTCGCCCTGCAGCGCTTGAAAGAAGCCGCCGAGAAGGCCAAGATCGAGCTCTCGAACAGCGTGCAAACCGACATCAACCTGCCGTATGTCACGGCCGATGCCTCGGGCCCGAAGCACCTGAACATCAAGCTCACCCGCGCCAAGCTCGAAGCGTTGGTTGAAGAGCTGATCGAACGCACCATCGCCCCTTGCCGCACCGCCATCAAAGATGCCGGCGTGGCCGTGACGGCCATTGACGACGTGATCCTGGTCGGCGGCATGACCCGCATGCCCAAGGTGCAGGAGAAGGTCAAAGAGTTTTTCGGCAAGGAACCGCGCAAAGACGTCAACCCCGATGAAGCCGTGGCCGTGGGCGCTGCGATTCAAGGCCAGGTGCTGGCTGGCGACCGCAAAGACGTTCTTCTGCTTGACGTGACACCGCTGAGCCTGGGCATTGAGACCATGGGCGGTGTGATGACCAAGATGATCAAGAAGAACACCACCATTCCGACCAAGTTTGCGCAGGTCTTCTCGACCGCCGAAGACAGCCAGCCGGCGGTCACGATCAAGGTCTACCAGGGCGAGCGTGAGATGGCCGCGGGCAACAAGAGCCTGGGCGAGTTCAACCTCGAAGGCATCCCGCCGTCACCGCGCGGCACGCCGCAGATCGAGGTGAGCTTCGACATCGACGCCAACGGCATCTTGCACGTGGGCGCCAAGGACAAGGGCACCGGCAAAGAGAACAAGATCACCATCAAGGCCAACTCGGGCCTGACCGAGGCCGAGATCGAGCAGATGGTGAAAGACGCCGAGCTCAACGCTGCCGAAGACCACAAGAAGCTGGAGCTGGTGCAAGCGCGCAACCAGGCCGACGCGCTGGTGCACAGCGTGAAGAAATCCCTGGGCGAGCATGGCGACAAGCTCGACACTGCCGACAAGGAACAGATCGAAACCGCGTTGAAGGACACCGAGGAAGCGCTCAAAGGCGAAGACAAGGAAGCCATCGAAGCCAAGACCGAGCTGCTCATGACCGCCAGCCAGAAGCTGGGCGAGAAGGTCTACGCCGACGCACAAGCCGCTCAGGCGGCAGCAGGCGCGGGCGCAGGCCCCGAGGCCGAAGCCCCGCAAGCTGCGTCGGCCAAGGACGCAGCTGATGACAACGTGGTCGACGCAGAGTTCAAGGAAGTCAAAGACAAGAAGTAAGCGCATCGGCGGGCACGGGCCCACTGGCGACCTCTCTCCCCCGTGGGCTCATCAGCGCACGGGGGATTTCGCGTTGAAAGAAGCAGCACAAGCACATGGCAAAGCGTGACTATTACGACGTACTCGGTGTGGCCAAAAATGCCACCGAGGAAGACATCAAGAAGGCCTACCGCAAGCTGGCCATGAAGCACCACCCTGACCGCAACCAGGGTGAAGGCGCCAAGAAATCCGAGGAGCAGTTCAAGGAGGTCAAAGAGGCCTACGAGATGCTCTCCGACGCGCAAAAACGCGCCGCTTACGACCAGTACGGTCACGCCGGCGTCGACCCCAACACCGGCGGCTTTCGCCCCGGTGGCCCGGGTGCCGAGGGCTTCGGCGGTTTTGCCGACGCTTTTGGCGACATCTTCGGCGACATCTTCGGTGGCCAGGGCGCTGGTGCTGGCCGCCGCGGCGCCGGTGGCCAGCAGGTCTATCGCGGCAGCGACCTCAGCTATGCGATGGAGATCTCGCTCGAAGAAGCGGCCAGTGGCAAGGA